>NZ_DJDN01000013.1:0-437 GCF_002431095.1 Pantoea sp. UBA5923
TGCCGCTGTCGCGCCACAGCGTCAGCAGCAGGGTCTGCATCTGCTCGCGGGTAAAGGCATCCAGCGCGCCAAAGGGCTCGTCAAGCAGCAGCAGCTGCGGATCCGCCGCCAGCGCGCGTGCGATGCCAACGCGCTGACGCTGACCGCCGGAAAGCTGCCAGACGGGACGATTTTCCGCCCCTTCAAGCCCGACCTTTTTTAGCAGCCGCCGCGCGATAGCGTTGCGTTCGCTGCGCGCCATTCCGGCGAGCTGAAGACCAAAGGCGACATTGTCCAGCACGTTGCGCCAGGGCAGCAGCCCCTCATGCTGAAACACCACGCCGCGCTCCGCGCCCGGCCCGCTGATAGCGTTGCCTTCCAGCGTGATGCTGCCGGACTCTACCGGCAAAAAGCCGGCGATCAGGTTAAGCAGCGTTGTTTTGCCGCAGCCCGACGGG
>NZ_DJDN01000013.1:608-13499 GCF_002431095.1 Pantoea sp. UBA5923
CGCAGCCCGACGGGCCGAGCACCACCAGCAGTTCGCCTTTATCGAGCTGCAGGCTGATATCCTGCAGGGCGGGTCGTCCGGCATAACGCGCGTTAAGATGAGCGATGCGCAGCATGGCGTTCTCCTTACTGTTTCGCCAGCGGCTCGACAAAGCGGCTGGTGACGAAATCGCTGTAGTCGGCGTTCGCCTGCGGCACCTTGCCCTGCTCTTTCAGGAAGCTGGCCGTATCGACGATCGCTTTATTCACCGGCTTGCCCAGCTGTTCTACCTGCTGCTGCGCCGTGAGGTAGGTATTGCCCATCACCAGATCCGCTATCTGCGCTTCCGGCACGCCGCTCAGGCGCGACAGCTTGCTCAGATTATCTGGCTGCTTCAGCCACTGGCCCGGGTTATTAAGGTAGGCTTTTTGCGCCTCGATGGCGCTGCGAGCGAAAGCCGTTACCACGTCAGGATGCGCGCTGGCGAAATCTTTGCGCACCACCCAGACGTCAAGCGTCGGCGAGCCCCACTGCCCTACCTGCGAAGAGTCCGTCAGCACCTTGCCATCTTTCTCCAGCTCGTTGACGGCAGGCGCCCAGACATAGGCGCCGTCGATATCTCCACGCTGCCAGGCGGCGATAATCGCGGGTGGCTGCAGGTTTACCAGCTGCACCTCTGTCGGCTTGATGCCCCAGTGCTTCAGCGCCGCCAGCAGGCTGTAGTGGGTGGTGGAAATAAACGGTACGGCGATGCGTTTACCGATCAGATCTTTCGGGCCGCCGATCCCCTTTTTCACCACCAGCGCTTCGGAGCTGCCGAGCTGCGACGCCAGTAAAAAGGCTTCGATCGGTAATTGCTGCGTGGCGGCCACGGCCAGCGGACTGGAGCCGATATTACCGATCTGCACGTCGCCCGACGCCAGCGCGCGCAGCACGCCCGCGCCGCTGTCGAACTTACGCCAGTCAACGGTCGCGCCGCTCTCGCGCGCAAAGGTATTGTCCGCCTGCGCCACTTTTGCCGGTTCGGCAGAGGTCTGATACGCCACCGTCACATTGACGGCCTGCGCCTGAAACACCAGCAGCGAAAGCGCTGCAGCCAATATCGTTAAAGGTCTTTTCACTGCCATGAAATCGCACTCCGCCAGGCTCTTATGATGGGCGCAGTGTCGCCAGCGGCAGTGATTTCATAAAGGAATTAAAAATTATTCATAATAAAAAGATGTTCTTAGATCATGATCGGCAAAGCTGATGCGAAATCTGGCAATGGCGAACCGATTATTCAGACAAAATGGCAGGCGCTCACATTGCCGCTGTGTTATTGATATGGCTCCCTGTTAACCGGCAAGAAAGGTATGCGGCAATATGTCCATTGAGAAGGTCGCGCTGCTGGCGGGCGTCTCTAAAGCTACGGTATCCCGCGTGCTTAATGCGCATCCAGGCGTAAAAGCGGACACGCGCGACCGGGTGCTGGCGGCGATCTCCGCCAGCGAATACCAGCCCAACCTGCTTGCGCGCCAGCTGCGCACCGCCCAGAGCCATATGCTGCTGGTGCTGATTTCCGATATTACCAATCCCTTCTGTTCGCGCGTGGTGCAAGGCATCGAGGCGGAAGCGGAAGCGCAGGGCTACCATATTCTTCTCTGCAACTCCGCCTCGCAGCTGCGGCGAGAATCCGCCTGGCTCGGCCTGCTGACCGGCAAGGTGGTTGATGGCGTCATCACCATGGATGCGGCCTCTACGCTACAGGATATCGCCGCCCTGATTGGCGACGCGCCCTGGGTACAGTGCGCAGAATACGATCCCGCCATAGCAGCCTCTTCCGTCGCCATTGATAACCGCGGCGCGGCGCGCGAAACGGTGCGCTATCTGGCAGGCAAAGGCCGCCGCCGTATCGGACTGGTTAACAGCGATATGCGCTATCTCTATTCACACCAGCGTGAAGCGGGCTATCGCGAGGAGTTGGAACAGCTGGGGCTGCCGTGGCGCGGCGTGGCCTATGCCGAAGAGATTTCATGCGAGGCGGGCAGCCAGGCGCTGCGTCAGCTGTTGCAGCAGCCTGAGCTGCCGGATGCGGTGCTGGCGGTGTCGGACGTACTGGCGGTAGGCGTAGTGCATGCCGCGCTGGAAGCGGGCCTGCGCGTTCCAGAGGATCTCGCCGTCGTCGGCTTTGACGGCATTCCCTTTACTCGCAGCCTGAACCCGCCGCTTACCACCATTGAACAGCCGATGTATCAGCTTGGCGCGCGCAGCGTTCAGCTTTTGCTGCAGCGTATTCGCCGCCCGACGTCGCCGGTGGTGCGCGATCTGCTGCCGTGGAAGCGCGTCGAGCGCGCCTCCAGCTAGTTCAGCGCCAGATAAGCAGCACGCAGGCGGCGGTCAGCAGGCCCATCGCCACGTTAAAGAGGGTCCAGGCGCGGCGGCTTTGCAGGATGCGGCCAATCAGCGCGCCGAAGCCGATCCAGATAACACCCGCTACCAGGTTAACCAGAAACATGCCAAAGCTGATGGCCATGACGGAATGCAGATAGGCAGCGCCGGCAAGACTAAAGCTCGCGACCGCGCCCAGCGCCATCAGCCAGGCTTTCGGGTTAATCAGCTGCAGCAGGCCGCCCTGCCAGAACGGCATCGGTTTTGGTGGCGCGTCGCCGGTTTCCAGCTTCTCATAGGCGGCAGTGGCGATTTTCCAGGCCAGCCAGAGCAGATAAAGGCTGCCGGCGATCTTGAGGATAAGGTGAAGCGCGGGATAGAGCAGGATCAGGCCGCCGACGCCGAACGCCACCATCAGCAGCATCACCTGCATGCCGATCATAATGCCGACCATTAACGGCAAGGTACGCCAGAAGCCGAAATTGGCGCCGGAGGCGGTGAGTAACATATTATTAGGGCCTGGCGTGATGGCGGCGACCCAGAGAAAACCTAACATTGAAAAAAACAGGCTCAGTTCCATGAACGGGTGCTCCTCACCCCAGACTTGCGACAAACTTAACGAAGCTAACAGTGTGATATGGATCAGACAAGCCCTGGCGGCATGAATTTTACTCCTGACGCGACAGCGGGCTTTATGCCGCCGCGCGCCCTGCGCAATCCGCATCTGCAGACGGTGCTGCCGCGTCTGGTGCGTCGTCGCCTGTTACTTCGTCCGCACTGGCAGCGCCTCGATCTGCCAGACGGCGACTTCCTCGACCTCGCCTGGAGCGAAGATCCGCAGCAGGCGAGCCATAAGCCGCGCGTGGTGTTGTTCCACGGGCTGGAGGGCAACTTTCACAGTCCTTATGCCCACGGGCTGATGCATGCCTGCCAGCGGCAGGGCTGGCTCGGCGTCGTGATGCATTTTCGCGGCTGCGGCGGCGAGCCGAACCGCCTGCATCGTATCTATCACTCTGGCGAAACCGAAGACGCCGCCTTTTTTCTGCGCTGGCTGAAAACGCGCTGGGGTGATGCGCCGACCGCCGCGGTAGGCGTTTCGCTCGGCGGCAATATGCTGGGTTGCCTGCTCGGCAGGCTGGGCGACGCCGCGCCGCTCGACGCCGGGGTTATCGTCTCTGCGCCGCTGCTGCTGGAGCCTTGCAGCCTGAAGCTTGAACAGGGCTTTTCACGCTTTTATCAACGCTATCTGCTCGACCAGTTGAAAAAGAACGCCGAGCGTAAGCTGCGCGCGTGGCCGGGCACGCTGCCGGTAGATTTGCTGCAGCTTAAGGCGCTGCGCCGCCTGCGCGATTTTGACGACGCCATCACCGCCCGCGCCCATGGCTTTCTTGATGCGGGCGACTATTACCGGCGCGCCAGCGCTATGCCGCTGTTAAAAAAGGTGCGTAAGCCCTTGCTGATCATTCACGCCGAAGACGATCCTTTTATGACTGATGAGGTGATCCCACTGCCGGAGCAGCTCTCAGCCAGTACCACCTATCAACTTACGCCGCATGGCGGACACGTTGGCTTTGTCGGCGGCACGCTGCGTCAACCGCAGATGTGGCTCGAACAGCGTGTGCCGCAGTGGCTTACACAATGGCTCTCATCATGATTATTCCCTGGCAACAACTCGATCCCGATACGCTTACCAACCTGATTGAAGCCTTTGTGCTGCGCGAAGGCACTGACTATGGCGAGCAGGAGCGCAGCCTGGCGCAAAAAGTTGATGATGTGCGCCGCCAGCTGGAGCGCGGCGACGTCGTGCTGGTCTGGTCGGAACTGCATGAAACCATCAATATTATGCCGCGCAGGGAATTTCGCGGCTGATGCGTCGACGCGCTTTTCATGTTAACAATGCCCATCGCCCGACTTTACAGGGAGCTTTTTCATGTCAGCACGACATCCGATTATTGCGGTAACCGGCTCCAGCGGGGCCGGCACCACCACCACCAGCCTGGCGTTCCGTAAAATTTTTCAGCAGCTCAACCTGCATGCTGCCGAGCTGGAGGGCGACAGCTTCCACCGCTATACGCGGCCGGAAATGGATATGGCTATCCGCAAGGCGCGCGACCTGGGGCGTCACGTCAGCTATTTCGGCCCGGAAGCCAATGATTTCGGTCTGCTGGAGCAAACTTTTACCGACTACGGCAATGAGGGGAAAGGCCAGTCGCGCAAGTATCTGCACACCTACGACGAAGCCGTTCCCTGGAATCAGGTGCCCGGCACCTTTACGCCCTGGCAGCCGCTGCCGGAAAATACCGACGTGCTGTTCTATGAAGGACTCCACGGCGGCGTAGTGACGCAGCAGCATAATGTGGCGGAGAAAGTTGACCTGCTGGTAGGGGTGGTGCCGATCGTTAACCTGGAGTGGATCCAGAAGCTGGTGCGCGACACCAGCGAACGCGGCCACTCGCGCGAAGCCGTGATGGATTCTGTGGTTCGCTCGATGGAGGATTACATCAACTTCATTACGCCGCAGTTTTCACGCACCCACATCAACTTCCAGCGCGTGCCTACCGTCGATACCTCAAACCCGTTCGCCGCGCGTGAGATCCCGTCGCTGGACGAGAGCTTTGTGGTTATTCACTTTCGCGGGCTGGAAAATATCGATTTCCCCTATCTGCTGGCAATGCTGCAGGGTTCGTTTATTTCGCATATGAATACCCTGGTGGTACCGGGCGGCAAAATGGGGCTGGCGATGGAGCTGATTATGGCGCCGCTGGTGCAGCGACTGATGGAAGGAAAGCGGATTGCCTGACTGGCTGTGAGCGCAGGTGGCCGCAGATGGTCGCAGATGGTAAGACCGAGGTGGTCGCGGATGGCAAGGCCCGATCGCAAAGACGCAAAAGACGGCATCCTTGCCCGCTCGGCCCGCACCATCCATGGCGCGGGACGCTTTGCTCTTCGGTCCTTGCCATCCGCTCCTTGAATTTATGTGCTGTCTGTAAGAGCAGGCCTTACAGCTCAATCACCTCATAGCTATGGGTAATCTCAACGCCCTTGCCCAGCATCAACGCCACCGAGCAATACTTCTCCGCCGAGAGATCTACCGCGCGCGCCACGGCTTTATCGCTCAGCGCTTTGCCGCTAACCACAAAGTGCAGGTTAATATGGGTAAACAGACGCGGCGCCTCTTCGCGACGCTCAGAGGTCAGCTTCACCTCGCAGTCTGCCACCTCGTTGCGCCCTTTCTGTAAAATAGAGACCACATCGATGGCACTGCAGCCGCCCGTCGCCATCAACACCATCTCCATTGGACTTGGCGCTTTATCGCCGGAGTTGCCGTCCATCAGAATCTGATGTCCCGACGCCGACTCGCCGAGAAAGGTTAACCCTTCGACCCACTTCACTCGTGCCTGCATGTTTCCACCTCAAGAATAGCCCGTTTGCCGCCAGAGTACGCGTTCACCTGACAAACAGCAATCCAGAGTAATCCCCCCTTTGCTGAAGCGAGACAACAGAAGACAGTCGGCAAAAGCTGTGCTACAAACAGTGCTGAAAATAGTTCGTTCTGTTAAGGACGAAGACGGGACACATCAAGCGCCTGCCGCAAAATAAGGCCCGAATAATCTCCTTCAGGAGAAACGCTTGAAGCTTTCATCGCCTGGCAGGGAATAATCCCCCCGCGTTTTGGGCACGATTACAACAGAGGATAATAGCGAATGGTTCTCGGCAAACCGCAAACAGACCCTACACTCGAATGGTTCCTGTCCCATTGCCATATTCACAAATATCCATCCAAAAGTACGCTGATTCATCAGGGTGAGAAGGCTGAAACCCTCTACTACATCGTGAAAGGTTCCGTTGCGGTGCTTATCAAAGATGAAGAGGGCAAAGAGATGATCCTCTCTTACCTGAATCAGGGTGATTTTATCGGCGAGCTTGGCCTGTTTGAAGAAGGTCAGGAGCGCAGCGCCTGGGTACGCGCTAAAACCGCGTGCGAAGTGGCGGAGATTTCCTACAAGAAATTCCGTCAGCTTATTCAGGTGAACCCGGATATTTTAATGCGTCTCTCTTCGCAGATGGCGCGCCGTCTGCAGGTCACATCGGAAAAAGTAGGCAATTTAGCTTTCCTCGACGTTACCGGACGTATTGCACAAACCCTGCTTAACCTGGCTAAACAGCCAGACGCCATGACGCATCCCGACGGCATGCAAATCAAAATTACTCGTCAGGAAATTGGCCAAATCGTTGGTTGCTCACGCGAAACCGTGGGCCGCATTTTGAAAATGCTGGAAGACCAGAACCTGATTTCCGCACACGGCAAAACCATTGTCGTTTACGGCACCCGCTGATTTCCTCTCACTCACGGCGTGATCTCTCAGTCACGCCGTTACTGCTTTTAGTTAAGTGATGTGGCGTCGAATCATCTATCACCCCGAAGTTAACTATGCCCTGCGGCAGACGCTGGTGCTGTGCATTCCCGTGGCGCTCGGCTGGCTGTTTGGCGATCTGCAGAAAGGCCTGCTCTTCTCTCTCGTACCTGCCTGCTGCAACGTCGCGGGTCTGGATACGCCGCACAAGCGCTTCTTCAAACGTCTGATTGTCGGCGGATCGCTGTTTGCGCTCGGCAGTTTTCTGATCCAGCTCTTAACGCTGAAAGGCGTACCGCTGCCTGCCGTACTCTTTGTTCTGCCGCTGCTGCTGGGCGTTACCGGCGAAATCAGTCCCCTGCATGGGCGGCTACTTTCAGGCACGCTGGTGGCGGCAATCTTTACGCTGAGCCTGATTGGCCGCATGCCGATCTATGTGCCACCGCTGCTCTATATCGGCGGCACGCTCTGGTATGGACTCTTTAACTGGTTCTGGTTCTGGCTGTGGAAAGAGCAGCCGATGCGCGAAACCCTGAGCCTGATCTACCGCGAACTGGCGGACTACTGCGACGCGAAATATACGCTGCTGACTCAGCTTACCGATCCGGAAAAAGCGTTGCCCCCGCTGCTGGCGCGCCAGCAGAAAGCGGTCGATTTGATTAACACCTGCTACCAGCAGATGCATATGCTCTCCGCCAGCCGCGACAACAGCCATAAGCGGCTGACGCGCGCCTTTCAGGTGGCGCTTGACCTGCAGGAGCATATCTCTGTCAGCCTGCATCAGCCGGAAGAGGTGCAAAAGCTGGTAGAGCGCAGCCATGCGGAAGCGGTCATACGCTGGAACGCCAAAATTATCTCGGCGCGGCTGCGCGCGCTGGCCGATTCCATTCTTTACCATCAGCTGCCGAGCCGCTTCGAGATGGATAAGCCGCTCGGCGCGCTGGAAAAAATCGCCCGCCAGCATCCGGAGAATCCGGTGGGCCACTTCTGTTTCTACCACTTCAGCCGCATCGCGCGCGTGCTGCGCACGCAAAAACCGCTCTATCAGCGCGACCTGATGTCCGATCGCCAGCGCCGCCTGCCGCTGCTTGCCGCGCTGCGCAGCTACCTGTCGCTGAAATCCTCCGCGCTGCGCACGGCGGCGCGCTTCGCCGTGATGCTGATGTTCGGCAGCGCGCTGGCGATGCTGTTCGACATCCCCAAGCCCTACTGGATCCTGATGACCATTATGTTCGTCAGTCAGAACGGCTACAGCGCCACGCGGGTGCGGATCCAGCACCGGGCGCTGGGCACTTTCGCCGGTCTGGTGATTGCCGCCGCCTCGCTGCGCTTTGCGGTGCCGGAATCGCTGGTGCTGCTGTTTATGCTGGTGGTAACGCTGCTGAGCTACCTGGTGACGCGCAAATATTACGGCTGGTCGATGATCGGCTTTACCGTCACGGCGGTTTACTCGTTACAGCTGCTGTCGCTAAACGGCGCGCAGTTTTTACTGCCGCGCCTGATGGATACGCTGATGGGATGTCTTATCGCCTTTGGCGGCATGCTATGGCTCTGGCCGCAGTGGCAGAGCGGGCTGCTGCGTCAGAACGCCCACGACGCACTGGAAACCTATCAGGATGCGCTGCGGCTGCTATTGGGGCCAGAGCAGGAGGCGAAAAAGCTGGCTTATCAGCGTATGAGGGTCAACCAGGCGCATAACGCGCTGTTCAACTCGCTCAATCAGGCGATGCAGGAACCGGGCTTTAACGCACAGTACCTGAAAGATATGCGCTTATGGGTAACGCACAGCCAGTTTATCGTTGAGCATATCAACGCCATAACGATCCTTGCTCGCGAACACACTATGCTGACGCCGGATCTGGCGCAGCGTTATCTGCAGTCGTGCGAAATCGCGCTACAGCGCTGCCAGCAGCGGCTGGAGTATGACGGGCCGGGATCGCAGACTAACGTGATGGCGGGCGTAGAGGATCTGGATGAAGGCCCCAGGACGATTCTGGAGCAGCATGTGAAGCGCATTCTGGAACATCTGAACGCGATGCACACCATTTCGTCGCTGGCGTGGAGCCAGCGGCCGCATCATGGCCGCTGGCTGATAAGGCGTCTGCGCAAGAGTTGATCAGGCCGTCAGCACGCTTTCCACCGCGCGGGCAAAGCGCGCCATGCCCTCTTCAATATCGGTGGGCTCAATGACCAGCGACGGCGCAAAGCGGATCACATCAGTTCCCGCCACCAGCACCATCAGCCCCTCCGCGGCCGCCGCGTGGAGGATATCGCGCGCTTTACCGGCATGCTGCGGCTTCAGCGCCGCGCCGATCAGCAAACCTTTGCCGCGAATGTCCGTAAAGAGATTATGCTTCGCGTCGAGCGCTTTCAGCGCCGTTACGAACTGCTCGCGACGCGTCTGAACGCCCTGCAGTACCTCCGGCGTATTGATGACATCCAGTGCGGCTTCCGCAACCGCGCTGGCCAGCGGATTGCCGCCGTAGGTGGTGCCGTGTACGCCCGGCGACATGGCTGAGGCAATTTCATGGGTGGTCAGCATGGCGCTCACCGGGAAGCCGCCGCCCAGCGCTTTGGCGGTGGTAAGAATATCCGGCGTCACACCGTAGTGCTCATACGCGAACAGCTTGCCGCTGCGTCCCATGCCGCTCTGCACTTCATCCAGCACCAGCAGCGCCTGATGCTTATCGCACAGCGCGCGCAGTCCCTGCATAAACTCCGGCGTGGCGGGCATAACGCCGCCCTCGCCCTGAATCGGCTCAACCACGATGGCGCAGGTATGGTCATCAATAACCGCTTTGACCGCCTCCAGATCGTTAAAGGGAACGTGTACGATATCCGCCGGTTTTGGTCCAAAACCATCGGAATATTTGGGCTGACCGCCAACGGAAACGGTAAACAGGGTACGGCCGTGAAACGCGTTGTGGAAGGCGATGATTTTGGTTTTGAACGGGCTGTGGCGATGGCAGGCGTAGTAGCGCGCCAGCTTGAAAGCGGCTTCGTTCGCTTCGGCACCGGAGTTGGCGAAAAAGACGCGCTCGGCGAAAGTGGCGTCAATCAGTTTACTGGCGAGGCGCAGCGCTGGCTCGTTGGTAAAAACATTGCTTAAATGCCACAGGGTTTCGCCCTGGGTTTTCAGCGCCTCCACCAGCGCCGGATGACAATGGCCCAGCGCCGTTACGGCGATGCCGCCGGAAAAGTCGATATACTCTTTGCCCTGCTGATCCCAGACGCGGCTGCCCTTGCCTTTTACCGGCACGAACTGCGCAGGTGCATAAACAGGCAAAATAACCTTATCGAACGTTTCCCGCGTTACCGCAATTTTCTCCGCTGCCATCGGCGACCACCTTTGATTATTTATTGAGCCATAGTGAAATAATAATCACAAAATATGCATAATAAATCACCCAAAGGCAAACATAACTTCAGGATTCGAGAAAATTACGCAGCAGCTGGTGCCCCTGCTCGCTCAGAATACTTTCCGGATGAAACTGCACCCCTTCCAGCGCCAGCGCCTTGTGACGAAATCCCATAATCTCATCCGGCTCGCCCTCTTTCAGGCTCCAGGCGGTGATTTCAAAGGCGTCAGGCAGAGAATCCCACGCCACAATCAGCGAGTGGTAGCGCGTGACGGTCAGCGGTTGATTGAGATTGCGGAACACGCCGCAGTTCGTGTGGGCGATAGCGGAGGTTTTGCCGTGCATCGCCTGGCGGGCGCGAACCACCTTCGCGCCGTAAGCCTGGGCGATCGCCTGATGACCCAGGCAGACGCCCAGCACCGGAATGCGTCCGGCGAAGTGGCGGATTGCCGCCATCGAAATACCTGACTCGTCGGGCGTACAGGGCCCCGGCGAAATGACCAGATGCGACAGCGGCAGCGCCGCCATCTCCTCCAGCGTGATGGCGTCGTTGCGCACTACGCGCACCTGCGCGCCAAGCTCGCAAAAATACTGGTAAAGGTTCCAGGTAAAGGAGTCGTAGTTGTCGATTAGCAGCAGCATAGTCAGTCCAGACTGAGAAAACCGCCGCTATTCTACGCGTTTTACAGGCTGGCGCGACTCACGACGCGGGCGAATACTGCTTCCAGCGGCGCAAGGTCGCCGTCCGCGCCCGCCTGGTTAGCCTCTCGCCACTGCTGCTCCTCAACGTTCTGCCACTCCAGGAAATACCCGGCGTGCAGCGCGAGCTGTTCGAAGAAGATGCGCTGGGCGCGCCCGTTGCCTTCACGAAACGGATGCAGCATATGGATTTCGCAGTAGTAGTGCGCGATACGCGCCACGAAATCCTCCTGCTCCAGATTGCGCAGCCCCTCTTCCTCTTCCAGCGCGTCCATCAGCGTATTGCCCTCTTTTTCGATATATTCGAAATGGCAAAACGGCGTGTCGTCGCGCCAGATATCAATGGTGCGCAGCTCGCCCGCCCAGACATAGACATCCTGAAACAGCGTGCGGTGAATATGGCGCAGGAAAGGAAGGCCGATAGTGGCTGGCCCCAGCTCCAGCGTGGCGAGACGCGCGGCGCTAAATGCCAGTTCCGCCTTACGCAGCTGCGCGGCGTCGTGGATTTCCAGCCGGTTTTTCAACACGTCATCGTTTTGCCACAGATAGGGATCGCGTGCGACGCTGCTATTCGGCACCATACTGCCTCCTCAGCGACTCGAGTCGCGCTTCAGCCGCGTCAGCCTGTTCGTAAGCGCTGGCTGGCTCTGCCAGCGTTAAGCCTTCCAGCCGGCAGCTTGCCTGATAACTGGCGACGCGCCGCTGTTGCCAGAGCGTATTTTTCTGTTTCTCGGTGAGTTTGTTTGCCATGCCGCCTCCTGCTCAGGGTTGTCCGCACTCTCGAAGCTGAGTATAGGAGCAAATTTTCCCTTTGCCGGAAGCGGGCAAGGCGACGCCGCCAGAGAATGGCGGCGCAAGAAGTTACGGCAGGACTTTAGCAGAGAGGATAACTACCGGTTTTACCGGCACATTTTGATAAGGGCCGACATCTTTGGTAGGAACCTGGGAAATTTTGTCGGCTACATCCATTCCTTTCACAATTTTACCAAAAACCGCGTAGCCGAAGTCACGCTGTCCATGATCGAGGAAAGCGTTATCAGCAACGTTAAGAAAGAACTGGCTGGTCGCGCTGTCTTTATCGGCGGTGCGCGCCATAGAGATGGTGCCGCGCAGGTTGCGCAGGCCGTTATCCGCTTCATTTTTGATCGGCGCGTTGGTCTGCTTCTGCTGCATGTCGGTAGTAAAACCGCCGCCCTGCACCATAAAGCCTGGGATCACGCGGTGAAAAATAGTGTTGTTGTAGAACCCGCTGTTAACGTAGTCGACGAAGTTTTTCACCGAAACCGGCGCTTTTTGATTATTCAGTTCGAGTTCGATATTACCGGCGGACGTCGTGAGCAGGACGTGCGTATCGCCTTTGGCGGCCAGCGCTGAGGCTGAAACGGAAGAGAGCGCAAACAGGGCGACCGCCGCTGTAAGAGTACGTTTAAACATGAAAGATTCCTTACCCTGGAGAGCAGTTTTTAACGAGACTGATTGTAAAGAGCATAAAATACAAGAGCCAGCGTTTTACCGTTATTTACGCACAGCCTGTTCAGGACGGAAAAAGCGCCTGCGCAAACGTTTTCGTGATGTAAATCACATTATGAATGAAATATGAAAGGTCATTTTCAGTCTTTATTTATTAAGATCACGCTTCCGTTTACACTTTCTGACAGTTTTATGCCGCCCCCTCTGTTTTTCACAGGTTCACAACATGACAAATCGTAATCGTATTGGGCTTACCTGGATAAGCTTTTTCTCGTACGCGCTGACCGGCGCGCTGGTGATCGTCACCGGCATGGTTATGGGCGATATCGCGAAGGATTTCCAGCTGCCGATTGAAAGTATGGGGAATACCTTTACCTTTCTGAACGCCGGCATTCTGGTCTCGGTTTTCCTTAACGCCTGGCTGATGGTTATCGTACCGCTGAAGCGCCAGCTGATTTTCGGCTTTATTCTGATGGTGCTGGCGGTGCTGGGTTTGATGACCAGCCGCGATCTCTCCGTCTTCTCGCTCTGTATGTTTGTACTGGGCGTGGTCAGCGGCATCACCATGTCGATCGGCACCTTCCTTATTACGCATATTTATGAAGGCCGTCAGCGCGGCTCGCGCCTGCTGTTTACCGACTCCTTCTTCAGCATGGCCGGTA
>NZ_DJDN01000013.1:13605-18685 GCF_002431095.1 Pantoea sp. UBA5923
GGCCGGTACGCTGTTTCCGGTTCTGGCTGGCATCCTGCTGGCGCGCGCGCTGCCCTGGTACTGGGTCTACGTCTGCATCGGGCTTATCTACGTTGCTATCTTCGTCCTGACCCTGTGCGTCGAGTTCCCGGTGCTGCGCAAGCCGGAAAACAGCCCGACGGTAGAGAAAGAGAAATGGGGCATCGGCGTCCTGTTCCTCGCTGTGGCCGCGCTCTGCTATATCCTCGGCCAGCTCGGCTTTATCTCCTGGGTGCCTGAGTACGCCACGAAGACTATGGGCATGGATATCGCCAGCGCGGGCCAGCTGGTCGGCAACTTCTGGACCGCCTATATGGTCGGCATGTGGGTCTTCAGCTTCCTGCTGCGCTTCTTCGATCTGCAGCGCATTCTGATGGTGCTGGCCGGTCTGGCAACGCTGCTGATGTACTGGTTCGTCAGCGCCACGGACGCCAGCATGCTGCGCTGGGTGATTATGATCCTCGGCTTTAGCTCCAGCGCCATCTACACCACCATCATTACGCTCGGCTCGCTGCAGACTAAGGTCTCCTCGCCGAAACTGGTGAACTTTATCCTCACCTGCGGCACCGTCGGCACCATGCTGACCTTCGTGGTGACCAGCCCCATCGTGAAGCAAGGCGGCGTTCATGCTGCGCTGCTGACGGCCAATGGACTCTATGCCGTCGTGTTCGTGATGTGCGTGCTGCTGGGCTTTGTTACCCGCCATCGCCAGCATGGCCATGCGATGCACTGATAAGAAGATCGCTTAATAAGATTAAGGGCGGCGCTGGCCGCCCTTTTCTTTTCTGGCTGCCGCAAAAATGTGATCCAGCTCTTTTCGTAGTAGAACGAATAACTTACGAAAAATGATTCAGAAACAGACACATACCTCAAAATAGGTATACGAAAAGGCAATTGATATATATCAATATGGGCTGAAAACGGCGCGCTATTGTAGCCTCAATTCCCGCAATTTTGAGGCAAGTATGAGCAAGCACAATGTCGTCGTTATCGGTAACGGCATGGTGGGGCATCGCTTTATTGAGGAACTGATCGACAAAGCCGAACCCGGCCAGTTCGCGTTAACCGTGTTCTGTGAAGAACCCCGCGTCGCCTATGACCGCGTCCACCTTTCCGCCTACTTCTCTCACCATACCGCCGAAGAACTCTCCCTGGTTCGCGAAGGCTACTATGAAAAACATCAGGTCAATCTGCTGCTGGGCGAACGCGCCATCACCATCAACCGTGAAGAGAAGCTGATCCACTCCAATACCGGCCGCGCCGTCCGTTACGATACGCTGATCTTCGCCACGGGCTCCTGGCCCTGGATCCCGCCTATCAAAGGCTCGGAAGGCGCGGACTGCTTCGTCTACCGCACCATTGAAGATCTCAACGCCATTGAAGCCTGCGCGCGACGCAGCAAACGCGGCGCGGTAATCGGCGGCGGCCTGCTCGGTCTGGAAGCCGCAGGCGCGTTGAAAAACTTAGGCATTGAAACGCATGTGATTGAGTTCGCGCCGGTATTAATGGCCGAACAGCTCGACGTTCAGGGCGGCGAGCAGCTGCGTCGTAAAATCGAAAAGATGGGCGTGCAGGTGCACACCAGCAAAAACACCCAGCAGATCGTGCATCATGCTGCGGGCGGCAAAACCCTTCAGTTTGCCGATGGCAGCGCGCTGGACGTCGACTTTATCGTCTTTTCCACCGGCATTCGTCCTCAGGACAAACTGGCGAAACAGTGCGGCCTGGCGATCGGCCAGCGCGGCGGCATCGCCGTAGACGACCGCTGCCGCACCAGCGATCCGGCAATCTACGCCATCGGCGAGTGCGCCGCATGGCAGAACCGCGTATTTGGTCTGGTCGCGCCGGGATATAAAATGGCGCAGGTGGCGAGCGATGCCTTAACCGGCCGCGACAGCACCTTCCAGGGCGCAGATATGAGCGCCAAACTCAAGCTGCTCGGCGTCGATGTCGGCGGCATCGGCGATGCCCACGGCCGTACGCCAGGGGCGCGCAGCTACGTCTGGCTGGATGAGAGCCGGTCGATCTACAAACGCCTGATCGTCAGTGAAGAGGGCAAAACTCTGCTCGGCGCAGTGCTGGTAGGCGATACCAGCGACTACGGCAATCTGCTGCAGTTTGTCCTTAACGCCATTCCGCTGCCGGAAAATCCCGAAGGTCTGATCCTGCCCGTCGGCAGTGGCGAAAAGCCGGTCATGGGCGTCGATTCGCTGCCGGAGAGCGCGCAGATCTGCTCCTGCTTCGACGTCAGCAAAGGCGACATCATCAAAGCGGTTCAGGGCGGTTGCCACACCGTGGCGGCGCTGAAGAGCGAAACGCGCGCGGGAACCGGCTGCGGCGGCTGCATTCCGCTGCTGACGCAGGTGCTGAACGCCGAGCTTAGCCGTCAGGGCATTGAGGTCAATAATCACCTTTGCGCCCATTTCCCCTACTCTCGTCAGGAGCTTTATCACCTGATTCGCGTCGAGGAGATTAAAAGCTTCGACGCGCTGCTGGCAAAATATGGCGAAGGCTACGGCTGCGAAGTCTGCAAACCCACGGTAGCTTCGCTGCTGGCCTCCTGCTGGAACGACTTTGTGCTTGCGCCGCAGCATACGCCGCTACAGGACAGCAACGATCTCTTCCTCGGCAATATCCAGAAAGATGGCACCTATTCCGTTATTCCACGTTCGCCCGGCGGCGAAATCACGCCGCAGGGTCTTAAAGTAATTGGCGAGGTCGCTGAGCGCTATAGCCTTTACACCAAAATCACCGGCTCGCAGCGCATCGGCCTGTTCGGCGCGCAGAAAGACGATCTGCCCGCCATCTGGTCGCAGCTTATCGCCGCAGGCTTTGAGACCGGTCAGGCCTACGCTAAAGCGCTGCGCATGGCGAAAACCTGCGTCGGCAGCGCCTGGTGTCGTTACGGCGTCGGCGACAGCCTCGGCTTCGGCATCGCGCTGGAGAATCGCTATAAAGGCATCCGCACGCCGCACAAAATGAAGTTCGGCGTCTCTGGCTGTACGCGCGAATGCGCCGAAGCGCAGGGCAAAGATGTCGGCGTTATCGCCACGGAAAAAGGCTGGAACCTCTACGTTTGCGGCAACGGCGGCATGAAGCCGCGCCACGCCGATCTGCTGGCGGCCGATCTCGACGGCGACACGCTGATCGCTTATCTGGATCGCTTTATGATGTTCTATATCCGCACCGGGGACAGGCTGCAGCGCACCTCGCTGTGGCTGGAGAGCCTTGAGGGCGGCATCGACTATCTGCGCAGCGTGATTATCGACGACAAACTGGGCATCAACGGCAAGCTGGAGGCGGAGCTGAGCGAACTGCGCGCCCGCGCCCGCTGCGAGTGGAAAGAAGCGGTGGAAGATCCCGCCCAGCAGGCGCGTTTCGCCCACTTTATCAACGCGCCGCTGCGCGATCCCAACGTGCAGATGGTCGCCGAGCGCAGCCAGCATCGTCCGGCGCGGCCGGAAGAGCGCATTGCCGTTACCCTGATTGAGGAGAGCGAAGTATGAGCCAGTGGACGCCCGTCTGCGATCTGGAGCAAATCCTGCCAGCCACCGGCGTATGCGCGCTGGTGAATAACCAGCAGATCGCTATTTTCCGCCCGCGCCAGGACAGCGAGCTGTTCGCCATCAGCAATATCGATCCCTTTGCGCAGGCCAGCGTGCTGTCGCGCGGCATAATCGCCGAGCATGAAGAGAGCCTCTGGGTAGCCAGTCCGCTGAAGAAGCAGCGTTTTCGCCTCAGCGACGGCTACTGTATGGAGGATGCGTCGCGCTCCGTCGCCGCTTTTCCGGTACGGGTAAACGCAGGCAAAGTCGAAGTGTGCGCCTGAACCGACCTCTCTCCTGATGCTATGCTACGCTGCCGACGCCCTGCGCGCCGGCAGCCCGCCTTCCTCTCTCGCTTTCAGGACGCTCTATGGACTACTTTCCCCTTTTTTGCCGCCTGCAGGGCAAACGCTGTTTGCTGGTGGGCGGCGGCGACGTTGCTGAGCGCAAAGCGCGCCTGCTGCTCTCTGCCGGCGCCGATCTGCACGTCGGCGCACTGCATTTCTCCTCTGCGTTCCGTCAGTGGGCCGACAGCGGTGAGATAACGCCGATCTCAGGCGCATTTAGCGACGCATGGCTGGACGGGTGCTGGCTGGTGGTCGCCGCCACCGATGACGATGCGGTGAATCAGCAGGTGGCGCAGGCCGCCGAAGCGCGTCGCATCTTCTGTAATCTGGTGGATGCCCCAGAACAGGCCAGCGCCATTATGCCGTCAATCATCGATCGTTCGCCGCTGATGGTGGCGGTCTCTTCCGGCGGGCGCGCGCCGGTACTGGCCCGCCTGCTGCGCGAAAAAATCGAGGCGCTGCTGCCGCAGCATCTTGGTCAGCTAGCGTCGCTGGCGGGCACGCTGCGCACGCGCGTCAGACAGCGTTTCGCCTCTATGGCGCAGCGCCGCTATTTCTGGGAGCGTTTCTTTACCAGCGACAGGCTGGCGCAGACGCTGGCTAACGGCGACGGCGCGCGCGCGGCGCAGATGATCGATTCCCTCTTCAGCGACGCGCTGCCCGCGCAGGGCGAAGTAACGCTGGTGGGTGCCGGGCCGGGCGACGCCGGGCTGCTGACGCTGAAAGGGCTACAGCAGATCCAGCAGGCTGATGTGATTGTGTATGACCGCCTGGTTTCAGAGGAGAT
The DNA here is from genome assembly GCF_002431095.1 of Pantoea sp. UBA5923. NCBI lineage: Bacteria > Pseudomonadati > Pseudomonadota > Gammaproteobacteria > Enterobacterales > Erwiniaceae > Pantoea > Pantoea sp. UBA5923. Next base: position 18,303 of record NZ_DJDN01000013.1, read on the forward strand.
CCTTAACCTGGTGCGTCGCGATGCGGAGCGGATTTTTGTCGGCAAGCGTGCCGGACATCACTGCGTGCCTCAGGCGCAGATTAACCAGCTGCTGCTGGAACAGGCGCAGCGCGGCAAGCGCGTCGTGCGGTTGAAAGGCGGCGATCCCTTTATTTTCGGGCGCGGCGGCGAGGAGCTGGAGATCCTGGCGCAGCATCAGATACCGTTCAGCGTGGTGCCGGGCGTGACGGCGGCGTCAGGCTGCTCGGCCTACAGCGGCATTCCGCTGACCCACCGCGACCATGCGCAGAGCGTACGGCTGGTGACGGGTCATCTGCAGCAGGAAAATGCGCTGGAGTGGGAAAAACTGGCCGCCGAGCAGCAGACGCTGGTGTTTTATATGG
>NZ_DJDN01000070.1:0-49035 GCF_002431095.1 Pantoea sp. UBA5923
CTGCACCCTCGGCATGATGTACGTGGCGCGCGGCGCGGCGCTGCTCTTTAACGACGGCAGCACCTACGCCAATCTGGTCGGCATGCCGGCGCTGGGCAACACCGGCTTCGCCTTTCTCGGCTCCGGCACGCTGCTCGGCGTCTATCTGCCGATCTGGCTGATGGTGGCCTTTCTGCTGCTCGGACTCTATCTGACGCGCAAAACGCCGCTGGGCCGTTATATCTACGCCACCGGCGGCAATGAGTCGGCCGCGCGGCTGGCAGGCGTGCCGATCGTAAAGGTAAAGATTTTCGTCTATGCCTTCTCCGGCCTCTGCGCCGGGCTGGTGGGGCTGGTGGTGGCGTCGCAGCTGCAAACCGCGCACCCGATGACCGGCAACATGTTTGAGATGGACGCTATCGGCGCCACGGTGCTGGGCGGTACGGCGCTGGCGGGCGGCCGCGGACGCGTCTCCGGCTCGATTATCGGCGCGTTCGTTATCGTCTTCCTTGCCGACGGCATGGTGATGATGGGCGTCAGCGACTTCTGGCAGATGGTGATCAAGGGGCTGGTGATTGTCACCGCCGTGGTGATCGACCAGTTCCAGCAGCGGTTGCAAAGCAAAGTGGTGCTGCTGCGTCGCCATGAAAAAAAGCAGCAGTCGACATCGGTATCTGAAGTCAGTCATGGATAAGCGGAGGGTAATATGACGCGTAATTTTCAAGGACAAACCGTAGTGATAACCGGCGCCTGTCGCGGCATCGGCGCGGGCATCGCTGAGCGCTTTGCGCGCGACGGCGCGAACCTGGTGATGGTGTCTAACGCCGAGCGGGTATTCGCCACCGCCGAGGCGCTGAAGGGGCAGTACGGCAGCGAGATCCTCGCGCTGCAGGCGGACGTTACCGATGAAGAGGCGGTGCGGCAGCTTTACCAGCAGGCGTTTGAGCGCTTTGGCCGGATCGACGTTTCGATTCAGAACGCAGGTGTGATTACCATCGATCGCTTCGATGCCATGCCGAAAGCGGACTTCGAGAAGGTGCTGGCGGTAAATACCACCGGCGTCTGGCTCTGCTGTCGCGAAGCGGCGAAGTATATGGTGCAGCAGAACGGCGGCAGCCTGATCAATACCTCGTCGGGCCAGGGGCGACAGGGATTTATCTACACGCCGCACTACGCGGCGAGCAAGATGGGCGTTATCGGCATTACCCAGAGCCTGGCGCTGGAGCTGGCGCCCTGGCATATCACCGTGAACGCCTTCTGTCCCGGCATTATCGAAAGCGAGATGTGGGATTATAACGATCGCGTCTGGGGCGAAATCCTCAGCACCGGGCAGAAAAAATATGGCAAGGGCGAGCTGATGGCGGAGTGGGTACAAAACATTCCGCTGAAGCGCGCTGGCCAGCCCGAGGATGTCGCCGGGCTGGTGGCGTTCCTCGCCTCTGAGGATGCGCGCTATATTACCGGCCAGACCATCAACGTCGATGGCGGACTGATTTTCTCCTGATTCGCTCTCCCCGCTGGATAAGCTGCGTGCTTATCCAGCCTGTTCCCGCCTTTTTCCGCTGTTTTCCCGCTTTTCCTGCAAATAAATTCTGCTGTGTTAAAATAAATTTCATGAATTTTGTGAGACAGGTCTCGTTAATTAGTCGAAAAACGCCTTACTACGCTATGTTTTTTCACCCCAATAGCCGTCTGTTTTTTCCTTTCTGTCTGGTCGCTGAGGCGGTTCTTTCCAGCGTGCCTGCTGCTCAGGCGTTCACCGACAGCGCCTCCGTTGCGGATGCGCCATTCAACGATCCGGCGCGCTTTAACCAGCAGCTGGCGGCGCTGCCGTCGCTGGGCAACCCTCAGAGCGACGACGAGTGGAACAAGCGCCTCGCCGCTATCGCCAAAAGCATCGGCGAGGCGAGCCAGAACGGCGACAACAGCACCAGCTTCGGCCAGCAGGCGGGGGTATGGGCCTTTAATCACTTTCGCGACGAGGTAGCGAACCGCGTCGAGAGCGAAGGGCAGTCGCTGCTGTCGCCCTACGGCAATGCGCAGCTCGATCTGATGGTGGATATGCAGGGCAGCTTTACCGGCACCGGCGGCGATCTCTTTACCGCGCTGGCGGACGAGCGCAGCCATCTTACCTTTAGCCAGGTGGGGGTGCGCGACACCAGCGACGGGCTGGTGGGCAATGTCGGGCTGGGCCAGCGCTGGGTTACCCCAAACTGGCTGCTGGGCTATAACGCCTTTCTCGACCGCAGCTTTGAGATTGGCCAGCAGCGCGCCTCGCTCGGTACCGAAGCCTGGAATGAAAACCTGCGCTTCTCCGCAAACTACTATCACCCGCTGGGCAGCTGGAAAAACAGCGGCGAAACGCAGCAGCAGCGCATGGCGCGCGGCTACGATATCACCACTCAGAGCTATCTGCCGTTCTATCGTCAGCTGGGCGTTTCGCTGAGCTGGGAGCAGTACCTGGGCGACAACGTCGATCTGTTCCACAGCGGCAACCGCTATCACAATCCTTCCGCACTGTCGCTCGGCGTCTCCTATACGCCGGTGCCGCTGGTGACCTTCTCCGCCAGCCATAAGACCAGCAGCGCGGGCGAGACGCAGGACCAGCTGGGCCTGAAGCTCAACTATCGCTTCGGCGTGGCGCTGAGCAAACAGCTTGAGGCGAGCAACGTCGCCGAGGCGCGTTCGCTGCGCGGCAGCCGCTACGATCGCGTCACGCGCTCAGATACGCCGGTACTCGATTTCCGCCAGCGCAAAACGTTGTCAGTATTTCTCGCCACGCCGCCCTGGCAGCTGACGCCGGGCGAAAGCCTGCCGCTTAAGTTGCAGATCCGCCACAGTAATCCCATCAAGGCGGTGAGCTGGCAGGGCGATACCCAGGCGTTGAGCCTGACGCCGCCGGCAGATAACAGCCAGCCGCAGGGCTGGAGCCTGATCGTGCCCGCATGGGACGATTCACCAGGCGCCAGCAATGAATATCACCTGTCGGTGACGCTGGAGGATGATAAACAGCAGCGCGTTACCTCGAACTGGATTACCCTGAAGGTGCAGCCGCCGATGCGTCTGGATGCGGGGCAGGCGTCCGATCGCTTCGATATCATGGCGCCCTGAGCCTGTTCTGAGAAAAGCTCAACTCAGCGAAGGCGCCAGGTCTTTTCGCCTTACTCTTTTCTCAGGCTGGTAATGAAATGAAACGCATCTCCCTTTGTCTGTTTAGCTGTTTTTTATGCGGCTGCGTCGATGTGGGCCAGGTCTCGCTCCATCCGCAAACCACAACCGGCTACTTTTCCGCCCAGCGTGGTGAGGTTGAATCCTGTCTGGAGAGTGAAGCCCTGCGCCAGCAGCACCAGCTGCAAAGAGACGACCCCTTGCCGGGCGGAGCAGACCGCTTCAATCTTCTGAATCCGCAGTCAGAAGTGGTCGCATGGATTGAAGTAGCGCCGTTCAGCAACAGAGAAACCAGCGCCCAGTTCTATTACGCGCCCGATAAACCTGAAACTAAAAGCGTCGTCGCAGCGCTTATCTCCCGCTGCGGCAGTAGCAGGGAATAACCTGCCAGCACCGGAAAAGCGCCGCGCTGGCAGGGGAGGATAAATTGTGACAATTGTCACAATTTATCGCTGGTAAGGCGGGCGGGAAAGTCGCAGAATCGCCGCAAAATCCCTTTTCACCTGCACATCATGATCGTTCGTCCCCATCGCCATTGGTTCGTTCGTTTGTTCGCCTGGCACGGCTCAGTGCTGCCCGATATTTCGTTTCGCTTGTTTCTCAATTTGCTGATGTCGCTGCTCGCGCTCTGGCTGCTCAACTGGTACGAGACGCTCGGCATCCGGCTGACGCTGGCGCCGTTTAGCCTGCTTGGCGTTTCAATCGCCGTGTTTCTCGGCTTTCGCAACAGCGTCTGCTTTGCGCGCTTCAGCGAGGCGCGCCATTTTTTTGGCGCGCTGCTGATCGCCTGCCGCACGCTACAGCGTCAGGTGCTGGCGCTCTTTCCTGACGAGGCGCCGCGTATCCAGGCGCTGCTGCTGGCGTTCTGCTACAGCCTGAAGCACCAGCTGCGCCGCAGCGATCCGCGCCCCGATCTGGAGCGTCTGCTGGGCGAGGATGCCGAATGGGTGCTGTCGCGCCGCTCGCCGACCAATATGCTGCACCTTCAGCTGTCACACTGGCTGGCGGATCAGCGTCGTCAGGGCAAAATCAGCGATCTGGTATGGGGCAATATTGACGAAAGCCTGAATCAGCTGGCGGCGGTGCTCGGCGGCTGCGAGCGGCTGGCCAGTATGCCGGTGCCTTTCGCCTACGGCCTGCTGCTGCACCGCACCGTCTATCTCTTCTGCACGCTGCTGCCGTTTGCGCTGGCACCCGATCTGCACGCGATGACGCCGCTGGTGTCGATGTTCATCTCCTATACCTTTCTGTCGCTGGATACGCTGGCGGAGGAGCTGGAGATGCCCTTTGGCTATCAGAACAACCATCTGCCGATGGACGCTATCTGCGCCAATATTGAAATAAGCCTGCGAGAAATGGCGGGCGAAGAGGAGACGCTGCCGATGCCGCTGCGGCCGGACGTCCGCTATCGCCTGACCTGAGGGCGGCATTTAAGCCTGCATTAGCCCCGGCAGAAAGTGCGCCTGTACAGCCTGCGTGCGCCCGGATAACAGCAACCGGGCGCAGCGTGGGGAAGGTTATCAGAACTGGTAGATCAGGCCGACGGCGGTGATATCGTCGGTCTTCAGTCCCAGCGGGTTGTTGTCCTTCAGCAGGTTGATCTTGTACTCCACGTAGGCAGACATGTTTTTGTTGAAGTAGTAAGTCGTACCCACCGAGACATATTTGAAGATATCGGCGTCGCCGATGTTCTCAATCTCTTTGCCCTTCGAGGAGACGTAGCCTACCGACGGGCGCAGGCCGTTCAGGAACTGATACTGCGCGACGGCTTCGAAATTCTGCGCTTTGTTGGCAAAGCCGCCGCTGATCGGCGTGGCGTTCAGCGTCTCGCCATACATCGCCGCCAGATAGATCTGGTTAGCGTCATATTTTACCGCTGTCGCCCAGTTCTGCGCTTTGTCGCCATCGCCGCGCGACGCTGCGTTCTGCGCTTCGGTGCGGTCCAGGCTGGCAAATGCGCCGGTAAAGCTCAGGCCGAAATCGAAATCGTAGCTGGCGGAAAGGGCGTAGCCGTCGCCGTTGGAGCGGCGCACGCCGTCGGTATTGGCGGCGCGATCGTTTTTGCCTTCATACTGCGCGGCCAGGCTGAGGCCTTTAACCAGACCAAAGAAATCTTTGTTGCGCCAGGTCAGCACGCCGGTTGAGCGGCCCGCCAGGAAAGCGTCGGTGTAGCCTGAATCCCCGCCAAAGAAGGGCAGCATATCGGTATAGGCCAGCGCGTCGTAGACCAGCCCGTAGTTACGGCCGTAGTCCAGCGAGCCGGCATTGCCGAATTTCAGACCGGCATAGCCAAGGCGGGTTCGGTTACCGTTCTGCGCGTCGCTACCTTCCGAGTTGCGCAGGCTGTACTGATACTGCCAGAAACCATAGCCGGTCAGCCGATCGGTAATTTTAGTTTCGCCTTTGAACCCGAGTCGGGTGTAGGAGGAGGTATCGCCATCGTTAGCACTGTCACTGGAAAAGAGGTGCGAGACGTTTATTTTTCCCACCAGGTCGAGCTTGTTGCCATCTTTATTATAAATTTCCGCTGCCTGACCGGCAGATATTCCAAGCAGAGACGACACGATCGCCGCCGCTAAAGCACGCTTCATCATTTATTTTTACCCTGTCACTGTTTGTTATTATTCCCCGCTATCTGGGGTGAGAGAAAAATGACACAAAAGGATAAGGTGACATAGTGCAATAAGTGTAACCAAATATTTCATTAATTTTTACTGCATCTGTGTTGCCTGGTTATTAACCTTTTCTGTATGACGTAAATTTATATCTGCCAGAGAGATAAAGGTTTTTTAATTAATAACCACATGATTTTATTATATTTTTAAAAGGATATGGTGGTTTTTTTGAAAAGGTTTAGCTATTTTCATTTCGCCGCCTATTTCCATATGGAAATTAAGATTTACTGAAAAAAGCATGGGGTTTTATTGATATTAAACCTCTAACCATTAGCTTGCTTACAAATAGTCTGGTCATCATATTATCTTATTTCTACATTGATAATAACGTCAGAAATAATAATGGTCATGCTCATCATTTATTTCCTCTTCCCTGAAAGATAAATAGCCCGCTTTCCCACCAGAGGGTTTTATTTGTTCAGAGGTTCTGTTGTTATCCTGCTTCCCCAAAAACATAACGGCCGCTTTTCATTCTGATTTTTTGCCCGCCAGCGAGGCAATATGCGCCTCGCTGGTGCAATTTTTGCCCGAATTTGAACATAAAAGTCAGGGGCGATCACAAAAGCAATATTTACTCTGGCAACTGCATAAATCTGCTGCGGATTCTGCGGCGCAGGCGCGCTTCGTTCAAAATTATTCACTATTTATTCACTTAAAGTGAATAATGGATGATTGTAAGTTATTGATATTTCGTTGTGATAACTGTTTTATGCATTTTTTTCTCTGGCTGGCACGCATGCTGCACTCTAGAGTAGGCTGCGTTTACCCAACTTTCACAAATTTAAAACATTCGCTTTACTCACCGGCGCGCCGGGCGGGGAAGCAGGAGAAACAGTTATGTCACTGCAGGTTTCGCGTCACGATTTCGATCAATGGATGGTGCCGGTCTATGCGCCCGCGAGCTTTGTACCGGTACGCGCATCGGGTTCGACACTCTGGGATCAGAACGGCAAAGAGTATATCGACTTTGCCGGCGGCATTGCGGTTAACGCGCTGGGTCATGCGCATCCGGCGCTGCAGCAGGCGCTGACTGAGCAGGCGTCGCGCCTGTGGCATACCGGCAATGGCTTTACCAATGAGCCGATTTTGCGCCTGGCGAAGCAGCTGATCGACGCTACCTTCGCTGACCGCGTTTTCTTCTGTAACTCCGGCGCCGAAGCCAACGAGGCTGCGCTGAAGCTGGCGCGTAAAACGGCGCACGATCGTTTCGGCGCGCATAAAAGCGGCATCGTTGCCTTTAATAACGCTTTTCACGGCCGCACGCTGTTTACCGTTTCCGCCGGCGGCCAGCCCGCCTATTCAAAAGATTTCGCGCCGCTGCCGCCCGATATTCGCCATACGCCGTTTAACGATCTGGAGGCCGCTGCGCAACAGATTGACGACAATACCTGTGCGGTGATCGTAGAACCGATTCAGGGCGAAGGCGGCGTGCTGCCCGCCGATCCCGCCTTTTTACGCGGCCTGCGCGAGCTGTGCGATAAGCATCAGGCGCTGCTGATTTTTGATGAGGTGCAGAGCGGCGTAGGCCGCACCGGTTCGCTCTACGCCTATATGCACTACGGCGTGACGCCGGACGTCCTCACCACCGCCAAGGCGCTGGGCGGCGGTTTTCCTGTCGGCGCGATGCTGACGCGCGAAGACCTGGCGCAGGTGATGAGCGTCGGCACCCACGGCACCACCTATGGCGGTAACCCGCTGGCAGGCGCGGTGGCGGGCAAGGCGCTGGAGCTGATCAACCAGCCCGAAACGCTGGCGGGCGTGAAGGAGCGCCACCAGTGGATCGTTGACGCGCTGGAGGAGATCAACCAGCGGCTGCATCTGTTTAAAGAGGTGCGTGGCCTGGGGCTGCTGATCGGCGCAGTGCTGAATGAAGATTATGCCGGTAAAGCGAAACAGTTCAATCTGGCGGCCGCCGAGCAGGGCGTGATGGTGCTGATCGCCGGCGCTAACGTGGTGCGCTTCGCGCCCGCGCTGAATATCAGCGAACAGGAAGTGAAAACCGGCATGGCGCGCTTTGCGGTCGCCTGTGAACACCTGGCGCGAGGATCGACATCATGATGGTGATTCGCCCTGTTGAACATGACGATCTGGCGCAGCTGCTGACGCTGGCGGCTAAAACCGGCGGCGGGCTGACGTCGCTGCCGGTCGACAGCCCGACCTTACAGGCGCGTATTGAACGCTCGCTGCAAACCTGGCAGGGCGCGCTGCCGCGCGCCGAGCAGGGCTACGTCTTTGTACTGGCGGACAGCGAAGACAACCGCGCCGTGGGCATTTGCGCCATTGAGGTGGCGGTCGGACTTCAGGAACCCTGGTATAACTTTCGCGTCGGCACCCAGGTACATGCCTCAAAAGAGCTTAACGTCTATGCGGCGCTGCCGACGCTGTCGCTGAGCAATGACCATACCGGCAGCAGCGAACTCTGCACGCTGTTTCTTGACCCCGACTACCGCGACGGCAAAAACGGCTATCTGCTGTCGAAATCGCGCTTTCTGTTTATGGCCAACTTTCGCCATCTGTTTATGGATCGCGTGGTGGCGGAGATGCGCGGCGTCAGCGATGAAGCGGGGCATTCGCCCTTCTGGGAGAGCGTCGGCAGTCGCTTCTTCTCTATGGAGTTTCGCAAGGCTGACTTCCTCAGCGGCACCGGACAAAAGGCGTTTATCGCCGAGCTGATGCCGAAGCATCCACTCTATATCGACTACCTGTCGCCAGAAGCGAAAGCGGTTATCGGCCAGGTGCATGAGAAGACCGCGCCTGCGCGCGCGGTGCTTGAGGCGGAGGGGTTCCGCTACCGCAACTATATCGACATTTTCGACGGCGGCCCGACGCTGGAGTGCGAGATCGACGATATTCGCGCTATCCGTAAAAGTCATGTGCGCAGCGCCGTACTCGGCGAGCCGGACGACCATGCGCCGCTTTGCCTGGTGGCGAATCTGGACTATCACCATTTTCGCGTCGCGCTGCTGCCTGCGCGTATTGAGCAGCACGACGTGGTACTTAATGAGAATCAGCTCAGGGCATTGCGCCTTCAGCCAGGCGACAGCCTGCGCGTGGTGACGCTGGGCGGCGAGGAGAAAAAAGCATGACGCAAATGATTAACGGCGAATGGCTGCCGGGCCGTGGCGACACCTTAAGTAAAATCGATCCGGTCTTCGGCGAGACCCTGTGGCAGGGCGAGGCCGCTACCGCGGAGCAGATCGCGCAGGCCGCCGCCGCCGCTCGCGAAGCTTTTCCCGGCTGGGCGCGTCGGCCTTTTGCCGAGCGTCAGGCGATAGCTGAACGTTTCGCCGCGCTGCTGGAGAGCCACAAAACCGAACTGGCGGAAACCATCGCCGCCGAAACCGGCAAGCCGCGCTGGGAGGCGCTGACCGAAGTGCAGGCGATGATCAACAAAGTCGCTATCTCGGTAAAGGCATTCCACACGCGCACCGGCGAACAGCACGAGGGCGAAAGCTCGCTGCGCCATCGTCCCCACGGCGTGCTGGCGGTCTTCGGCCCTTATAACTTCCCCGGCCATCTGCCCAACGGCCATATTGTGCCAGCGCTGCTGGCGGGCAACTGCGTGCTGTTTAAGCCGAGCGAGCTGACGCCGCTGACGGCGGAGAAGACCGTACGCCTCTGGCTGGAGGCGGGGCTGCCGCGCGGCGTGCTGGCGCTGCTGCAGGGCGCGCGCGAAACCGGCCAGGCGCTGGCGGCTGAAGCGCAGATCGACGGCGTGCTCTTTACCGGTAGCGCGGGAACCGGCTATCAGCTGCATCGCCAGTTCGCCGGTCAGCCGGAAAAAATGCTGGCGCTGGAGATGGGCGGCAACAACGCGCTGATCGTCGAAGATCCGGCTGATATCGACGCGGCAGTGCATATCGCCGTTCAGTCCGCCTTTATTACCGCCGGGCAGCGCTGCACCTGCGCGCGTCGCCTGCTGGTGAAGCGCGGCGCGGCGGGCGACGCTTTCTTACAGCGTTTGGTCGAGGTGAGCGCGCGGCTGCAGCCCGGCGCGTGGAACGCCGACCCGCAGCCCTTTATGGGAAGCGCTATTTCCGTCGGCGCGGCGGAAAAAATCTATCAGGCCTGGCAGCAGCGCGTCGCGCTTGGCGGCAAGCCGCTGCTGGAGATGCGCTGGCCGCAGCGCGGCAATGCGCTGCTGACGCCCGGCATTATCGATGTCACCCAGGTCAGCGGCCTGCCGGATGAAGAGGTCTTCGGGCCGCTGCTTAACGTTATCCGCTATGACAGCTTCGATGAGGCGATCCGCCTCGCCAACGACACGCGCTACGGTCTTTCATGCGGCCTTATTTCGCCGTCGCGCGCGCAGTTCGATCAGCTGCTGCTGGAGGCGCGCGCCGGGATCGTGAACTGGAACAAGCCTCTGACCGGCGCCGCGAGCAGCGCGCCGTTTGGCGGCATCGGCGCGTCCGGCAATCATCGCGCCAGCGCCTGGTATGCGGCGGATTACTGCGCCTGGCCGATGGCGTCGCTGGAGACGCCAGATCTGACGCTGCCTGCCGCGCTCTCGCCGGGACTCGATTTCTCTGCGGGCGAGGGGCAATGATGAAAGCGATTGAAGCGAACTTCGACGGGCTGGTCGGCCTGACGCACCACTATGCCGGATTATCGTTCGGCAATGAGGCCTCGACGCGTAACCAGCATCAGCCGTCAAATCCGCGCCTGGCGGCGAAGCAGGGGCTGCTGAAGATGAAAGCGCTGGCGGACCGCGGCTTTGTACAGGGCGTGATCCCGCCGCACGAGCGGCCAAACCTGCCGCTGCTGCGCCAGCTCGGCTACAGCGGCAGCGACGAGCAGGTGCTGGCGCAGGCGGCGAAAACTTCCCCTGGCCTGCTGTCGGCGGTCAGCTCCGCCTCGGCGATGTGGGTCGCCAACGCGGCGACGGTTTCGCCCTCGGCCGACAGCGCCGACGGACGCGTGCACTTCACCGCGGCGAACCTGAATAATAAATTCCATCGCGCGATGGAAGCGCCGCAAACCGCCCGGCTGCTGCGCGCTATCTTCCGCGATCCGCAGCATTTCGCCGTCCACGACGCGCTGCCGCAGGTGGCGCTGTTCGGCGACGAAGGGGCGGCGAACCATAACCGCCTCGGCGCGGCGTATGGTGAACGCAGCCTGCAGCTGTTTGTCTATGGACGCGACGATAACGGCGGCAGCGCGCCGGGGCGCTATCCTGCGCGCCAGACGTTGCAGGCGAGTCAGGCGGTGGCCAGGCTGCATCAGCTTGATGACAGCCAGGTGCTGTTTGCCCAGCAAAATCCACAGGTGATCGATCAGGGCGTGTTTCATAACGACGTTATCGCGGTGAGCAATCGCGAGGTTCTGTTCTGCCATCAGCAGGCGTTTGTTGACCAGCCTGCGCTGCTGGCGACGCTGGCGCGCCGCGTGCCCGGCTTTACCGCGATCGAAGTGCCCGACAGTCGCGTGTCCGTGGCGGACGCGGTCAGTACCTATCTGTTCAACAGCCAGCTGCTGAGCCGTGATGACGGCAGCATGCTGCTGGTGCTGCCTGAAGAGTCGCGCCAGCATCCCGGCGTCTGGCGCTATCTTACCGAACTGGTGGAGCAGGGCGGCCCGGTGCGCGAGCTGGTCAGTTTCGATCTGCGTGAAAGCATGCAAAACGGCGGCGGCCCGGCCTGTCTGCGCCTGCGCGTGGTGCTGACGCCGCAGGAGCAACAGGCGCTGAATCCGGCGGTAATAATGAACGACAGCCTGTTCGCCACGCTTAATCGCTGGGTGGATCGCCACTATCGCGATCGCCTGACGCAGGCGGATCTGGCTGACCCGCAGCTGTTAAGAGAGGGGCGTGAAGCGCTGGACGAACTGACGCGCCTGCTGGACTTAGGCAGCGTTTATGCGTTCCAGCAGTAGCGGGAACGGCTCTTTTTCTCGCAGACAGGAGTAGCAATGCAGGATTTTCTTCAGCAAACGCTGTCAGGCGACGCCCCGCAACATCAGCGCGGCGAAACCCCGTATTTACGCTGGCAGTGGCTCGATCACGGCATTTTACAGCTGGATCCTCTGAGCGAGCCACAGCAGGCGCTGGTGCTGTCAGCAGGCATTCACGGCAATGAGACCGCGCCGGTAGAGATACTGAATACGCTTATCGGCGCGCTGCTGCGCGGCGAAATGAAGCTGCGGCATCGCGTACTGGCGATCCTTGGCAACCCGGCCGCGCTGCGTGCCGGAAAGCGCTATCTGCGCCATGATGTTAATCGCCTGTTCGGCGGTCGCTGGCAGCGCATCGACGACTGCGACGAGGCGCGACGCGCGCTGCGTCTGGAGCAGGCGACAGAAGCCTTCTGGCAGCAGGAGTCCAGAGAAGCACAGACTCGCTGGCATCTTGACCTGCATACGGCCATTCGCGGCTCCTGGCATACACGCTTTGGCGTGCTGCCGCTTAATCCGCAGCCCTGGCCGGATAATTTTATCCACTGGCTAGCGGCGGCAGGGCTGGAGGCGCTGGTCTTCCACACCGCGCCGGGCGGCACCTTTACCCACTTCAGCTGTGCGAACTTTAATGCCGCCAGCTGTACGCTGGAACTGGGTAAGGCTTTGCCGTTCGGCACCAACGATCTGACGCAGTTTTCCGCCGCGCACCAGGCGCTGGCGGCGCTGCTGAGCGGCGAGCCGCTGCCGCAAGCGCAGGAGACGCCGCGCCGCTACCGGGTGGTGCAGCAGATTACCCGTCTCAGCGAGCAGTTCCGGCTGCATATGGACGCAGAAACGCGTAACTTCACCGCGTTTCCGCAGGGCGCACTGCTGGCCGAGGATGGGGATACGCGTTACTTTGTGCAGCAGGCGCGCGAATATGTGCTGTTTCCCAATCCGGGTGTGGCGCTGGGGCTGCGCGCTGGGCTGATGCTGGTGGAAGAGAGCGCGCAGAACGAGGCGCTGCCGCGCTGACCTCATAAAGGGTGGCAGAGCGCGGGATTTTCCTTCCGCTTTGCTGCCAGAACCCTTACACTCCTCCATAATTCCTGCCAAATCCGCTTTGATTTCATACTCTTTTGCAATTCTTCACTTAATTCTTCTCATTCTCTTCATGATTGCGCGATTTTTGTCTTTTATGCTTTCACGGCTTTACTCACTCTCTGAGTAGTTGACATTCAGCAGCGTAATCTTGTTCTCGAAGACGCGACAGGCTGCTGTCGTTATTAACTGAATGATAAGGACAACTATTATGCGTAAACTGACTTCCCTGATTCTGGCGTCTACTCTGGCTTTCGGTGCGGCAAGCGTGGTTCATGCCGCAGCTGACAACCTGACGCCGCCGCCGGCCGGTAGCGAAAAGCCGATGCATAAGCCGCCGATGCCACACGGAATGAACATGATGTTCAAAGATCTCAATCTGACCGAGGCGCAGAAAAAACAGATCCATGAGATCCTGAAAGAGAGCCACAAAGACTTTAAGCGTCCGTCGCTGGAAGAGCGCCGCGCCGGTCACGCCATTATCGCCTCTGACACCTTTGACCGTGCGAAAGCGGAAGCGCAGGCAGAGAAAATGACCGCAGACGCGAAAGAGCGCGCGGTGGCGATGATGGAAACGCAGAACAAGCTCTACAACGTGCTGACGCCGGAGCAGAAAAAGCAGTACAACGCTAATTTTGAGAAGCGTCTGACTGAGAAAGGCCCGCACGACGATAAAATGGCACCACCGCCGGCTGAATAATCAGGCTGAATTAAGGCAGTGAGACCGCCTGCGTTGTCCAGATAAGCAAAATGCTGGGCAGCGCAGGCGGTTTTTTTATAAGGGTTCGACAGGATAGTGGCCGGAAAGCAGCGGCCGACACAAAATTTTATAGCCGTCATGGTCAAAGCCGCTCGGCGCGCGTTTTAGCTGGCGCGCCTCCTCCATATCGTTGACCGATCCCAGATAGAACCAGTGATCGATAACGTGGATCTGCGTCATCAGCTTCCCTTCCTCGATCAGCGCCACCGGGCCTTGCCACGGCCAGCAGATCACCCGTACGCTCTCCAGCGCCTCCACCAGACGCGCCTGATGTTCGCTTAGCGTCTCGCGGCCGCAGCAGGCGCCTGCGCAGCGGCGCAGGGCGGCGCGGAAACAGGCGCGGTTGGCGCTCAGCTTTTCCAGCCCCAGCAGCCCGTGACAGAGCTGATGCTCGTCAGCGAGATACTTAAGCGTCTCCAGCGCCTTATGGCGGCTGCGGTAGAGACCGAACAGATCGGGAGAGTGGGAAAAGTCGACGTCGCGCGCGTAGACCACTTCAGGCTTGCCGTCGGCGATGCGAATCGAACAGAGCTGGCGATTCTTACGCAGGCGCTTATTGAACAGCGGCTGCTGCGTCTTGATCATCTGCGCTTCCAGCAGCAGCGCGCCGAGATCGCCAGCGGTCGGGATCCAGCTGACGCGCCGCGCCTGACGCAGCATGCGCGCCTCTTCCGGCGTACGGAAATGGGACATCACGCGCGATCGCAGATTGATGCTTTTCCCGATATAGAGCGGCAGCGTCTCGCTGTCACCGTGGAAGGTATAGACGCCCGGCTGATTTGGTAAACCTTCCAGCCATTCGCGCAGATGTTCGGGATATTCGTAGATAGCAGCCGCATCGAACTCGAGGCGGTGCGTGGCGGCACGTCGAACCAAGACAGACTCCTGTAACTGTGTATTCATACAGCATATCAGTCTGTTCAGGCTTTCGCCAGCGGGTTAGCGAGTGAACACAGCGGCAGGGAAAATTTCCCCTGCCGGAGGGCAGGGGAAAAAGGGTTATTTCCAGAAGTCGTCGAATACCGTAATCGGCGGGCGACGCTTGTGCTCGGTCTTGGTATACCAGTTTTCAATGATTTTTGCCGTTTCCGGCGCGACGCTTTTGCCTTCCAGGTAGTCGTCAATCATTTCGTAGGTAACGCCGAGCGCGACTTCATCTTCAAGGCCAGGACGATCGTCTTCCAGGTCCGCCGTCGGGCGTTTCAGGTAGAGATGTTCCGGGCAGCCCAGCGTCTTCAGCAGCAGTTTGCCCTGACGTTTGTTGAGGCGGAACAGCGGGTTAATATCTGTGCCGCCGTCGCCATACTTAGTGAAGAAGCCGGTCACCGCTTCCGCCGCATGGTCGGTGCCGACTACTACGCCCTGCGTCATACCGGCGATGCTGTACTGCGCCTTCATGCGCTCGCGCGCTTTTTCATTGCCGCGCACAAAGTCAGAAAGCTCAATGCCCGCTTCCCGCAGCGCGCGTTCGCTGGCCAGCACCGACTCTTTGATATTTACCGCCAGCGAGCGATCCGGCTGGATAAACGCCAGCGCGTCCTGGCAATCCTGCTCATCCGACTGCACGCCGTAGGGCAGGCGCACAGCGATAAAGGCGTAGGCCTTGTCGCCGGTCTCTTCGCGCAGTTCGCTGATCGCCATCTGCGACAGTTTGCCCGCCAGCGTAGAGTCCTGACCGCCGCTGATGCCCAGCACCAGGGTCTTCAGAGACGGGTAGCGCTTCAGATAGCTTTTGAGGAAATCAACGCTGCGGCGAATTTCCTGCTGCGCGTCGATAACCGGGTTAACGCCGAGTGCTGTAATGATTTCCTGCTGCAGTGACATGAATTTCTCCTCAAGACGGTGGCCTGTCGGCCCGAGCGAACCATCTATTAAAGCTAACGCGCATCGCTGAAAACAACAAGCCAAAGCGCCAGTTGTTTCCAGTTAAGTGTTGCGATATCAGGCAGTTTATGTGCGCGGCGCGGGCTTCTGCGCCAGGAAAATAAACATCAGAATCGCCAGCATAAAGCAGCCGAAGATCGTGCCGGTCATGCTGAGCAGCGAGGTGCCGCCAAGGCCGGTGATGGGTACTGAAATGGCGCCAAGCGAGAACATGCAGACGCCAATCACCGCTGAGGCGCTGCCGGCGCGATGCCCCTGGCTCTGCATCGCCAGCGACGAGGCGGTAGTGGCGATGACCCCGTTGCTCGCGATAGTGAAGAAGAGCGCTACCAGCACCAGCGGCAGCGGCGCGGCGGTAACGCCCGCCAACAGCAGCAGACTGGAGGCAACGAACGCCAGCGTCAGGCCGCCTTTCAGGACGCGATACTCACCCCAGAGCGGGCAAAGACGCGCGCTGGTCTGCGAGGCGATGACCAGGCCGATGCCGTTCGCCGCAAAGCAGAAGCTGAACGCCTGCGGTGACAGGCCGTAAATCTGCTGCAGCACGAACGGCGAGGCGCCGATATAGGCGAACATGCCCGACATCATAAACGCCTGCGTCAGGCAGAAACCCATAAAAGGACGATGGACGATAACCTGGCCCAGTGCCGCCCAGGCGGAAAACACCGAGCCCTGGCTACGACGTTCCGGGGGCAGGGTTTCGTGCAGCTTCCAGCGCGCCAGCAGGATAAGCAGCAGCGCCGTCGCGCCCAGCACCACAAAGATGCCGCGCCAGTTAAGCACCGTCATCAGCACGCCGCCGAGCACCGGCGCGCCGATCGGCGCCAGCCCGTTCACCAGCATCAGCAAGGCAAAGAAACGCGTCAGTTCATGGCCGCTGTACATATCCCGCGCCACCGCACGCGACAGCACCGCGCCGCCTGCGCCCGCCAGGCCTTCGAACAGGCGAGCCAGCAGCAGCTGGTGGATATCCTGCGCCAGCGCGCAGCCAATCGAGGCGACAAACAGCAGCACCAGCGAAAGCGCCAGCGGCCGCAGGCGGCCAAACTTATCGCTCATCGGCCCGAACAGCAGCTGTCCGGCGCCCAGGCCGAGCAGACCGGCGGTCAGGCTAAGCTGCGCCGTCGCGGTTGATGTCTGGAGATCGCGCGCCAGTTCAGGCAGCGCGGGAAGATAGAGATCGATGCAGAGCGGGCCGAGCGCCGCCAGCAGGCCCAGCGTTATGGCATAGACCAGTCGGTTATTATGTGCAGGTGTCATTTGTCCTCTGAGGGCTTTACTAAGTCGTGGATCATCTTTTTGTAGAGGGTATTGAGCAGTTCCGCTGACGCTTTCTGCGTCGTCAGTCGGCGAAAAGCGGTGCCTTCAACCAGCACTGCCAGCACTTCGACGCAGGCGGTGAGCTGCGCCTCGCTGAGATGCGGATAGTCAGCGCGCATTTTTTCACAGGCGTTGTGAAACAGTCGCGCCTCGGCATGTTGCAGGATGGCGCTGACGCGCGGATTGCGGCTCGCCTCGGCGGCGACTTCCAGCATCAGTATCTCATCCTCTTCATTCAGGGTTTCGCGGCGGGCGATCATATCGGCGAGATGGCTGGCGTCGGCCTGCTCACTCATCGCCGCCACGCGGCCGTCGACGATGCGTTTCACCATCTCTTCGATCAGCGCGTCTTTGCTGGGGAAATAGCGATAGATTTGTCCGACGCTCAGGCTGGCGGCGCTGGCAAGCTGCGCCATGCTGGCGCCGTGAAAGCCGGACTGGCGGAAACAGCGCCGCGCCGCCGCGATGATCTCATCCTGGCGCATACGATGCCGCGCATCGCGCGCTTCACGCTGTTTGCTCATCCTGCCTCCTGACGTTAGTTTTGAGAGTGTTTATTCTCGCGCTGGATTATACGAGTCGATCGCGATAAGAACAGCTTTTTTACGCTAACCTGACGTTTCAGACTCTACTTAAAAACGCGCCATAAAGTTGATTAATCTGCATTTCTGTTCCAGGCTTAAGCTTACATGGACAATACAACGAGGAACAACAAGATGAAAAAAGCAATGGGATGTATCGCTGCGGCGCTGACGCTGGCCGCACTGTCTGGTTGTACGGCTTACGATCGTGCTGAGAGCTACGTGAGCAAGCCTGTAGTTAAGGATGTGAAAAAAGGCATGACGCGCGATCAGGTGCGCCAGATTGCCGGACCGGCTTCAACTGAAATCACGATGGTTCACGCGCGCGGCACCTGCCAGACTTATGTGCTGGGCGAGCGCGACGGTAAACAGCAGACCTATTTCGTCAGCTACAACGACACCGGTCGCGTAATGAACTACGGTTTCCAGAGCTGTAAAGAGTACGATACCGATCCGCAGGCTGCCCAGTAAGCTGAGCAAAAGCGGTAGAGAACAACAAACGGCCCGTCAGTGACGGGCCGTTTTTCATTGGCTGGCTCAGCGCCAGATAAAGCTGCTCGCGCGATGGGTTACAGCCCGGCGGGACGCGGCACCTCAATATATTCGCCATTAATATCGCGCTGATAGTAGTGCCCCTCCTGGACGTAAAAACGTCGTCCGTTGAAGTCGAGCACGCGCATCGCGCTGGCCGGTTCGGCTGGCGGCTGCACCACCACGTAGTTCTCGCCCTGACGCTGATAGTAAGCGCCGTTGAGCATATAGTAGGTCAGGCCGCCGATCAGCACTGCGGTAGCCGCTTCAGGCAGGAAGCGCAGCGGGCCGGGACCACCCCAGCCGCGACCAGGACCGCCCCAGTGCGGGCCCGGGCCTGGGCCCCAACCGCCGGGGTGAGCAGAGACAATGGCTGGCGACAACAGCGTTAACGCCAGCAGTGAGGCGATAACTTTTTTCATGGGTTTTCTCCTGCGATAACTCACTGAAGCATTCTCCTTTTCCGCGTTGAAAACAAGCGCAGAAGCGCGACTTTTTCCTCTCTTTACCACGCTTAACGCTTTCTTAACGAGGCCGCCATAAAGCCACCAGATTATGAAGCGCAGACATAAAAAAACCGGGCGCAATGGCCCGGTTTATGGTGGCGTAAAAGGCGATTAACGGTGCGCCAGCTCCGCGTGCTCCTCGCTCTCCAGCACTGCTTTGTCGGTCAGGCCGAGCCAGCGGCTGGTAAGGGAACCGGCGGTCATCGCGCCGTTGACGTTGAGCGCGGTACGGCCCATATCGATCAGCGGTTCGATAGAAATAAGCAGGGCAACCAGCGTCACCGGCAGACCCATTGCCGGCAGTACGATCAGCGCGGCGAAGGTCGCGCCGCCGCCTACGCCCGCCACGCCAGCGGAGCTGAGCGTAACGATGCCCACCAGCGTAGCGATCCAGACCGGATCAAACGGGTTAATACCTACGGTTGGCGCAACCATCACCGCCAGCATCGTTGGGTAGAGTCCTGCGCAGCCGTTCTGACCAATGGTCGCACCGAAAGAGGCGGAGAAGCTGGCGATCGACTCCGGCACGCCCAGGCGACGCGTCTGGGTTTCCACATTAAGCGGAATGCTCGCGGCGCTGGAGCGGCTGGTAAAGGCGAAGGTGATAACCGGCCAGACCTTGCGGAAGAAACGCAGCGGATTAATACCGTTCACCGACAGCAGCAGCGCGTGCACGCCGAACATAATCGCCAGACCCAGATAGGAGGCAACGACAAAGCCGCCCAGCTTGATGATGTCCTGCAGGTTCGACCCGGCGACCACTTTGGTCATCAGCGCCAGCACGCCGTAAGGCGTCAGCTTCATAATCAGACGCACCAGCTTCATGACCCAGGACTGCAGGGTATCTATCGCGACCAGCACGCGCTGGCCCTTGGCTTCGTCATCTTTCAGCAGCTGCAGCGCCGCCACGCCGAGGAAGGCGGCGAAAATCACTACGCTGATAATCGAGGTCGGGCTGGCGCCGGTCAGATCGGCGAACGGATTTTTCGGCACAAACGAGAGCAGCAGCTGAGGAACGGTCAGATCCGCTACCTTGCCCGCGTAGTTGCTCTGTATTGCAGCGAGGCGCGCGCTCTCCTGCGCACCCTGCACCAGACCTTCAGCGCTGAGGTGGAACAGGCCAGTAACCAGCACGCCGACCAGCGCGGAGATAGCGGTGGTGAACAGCAGCACGCCAATCGTCAGCAGGCTGATTTTACCCAGCGACGAGGCATTATGCAGGCGCGCAACGGCGCTGAGGATAGAGGCGAACACCAGCGGCATCACGATCATTTGCAGCAGCTGTACGTAGCCGTTGCCCACAATATTGAACCAGCTTATTGAGGTCTTCAGCACTTCGCTCTGTTGGCCATAGATGGTTTGCAGCGCCAGGCCGAACAGCACGCCGATCACCAGACCGACCAGCACCTTTTTCGACAGGCTCCAGCCTTGACGGCCGAGGCGCGACAGCAGCAGCAGCAGCGCGACGAAGGCCGCGAGATTAAGAATCAGAGGTAGATCCATATTGGCTCCCGAGAGAGGCACCCGACGACAGCTGTGGTGTCGGGACGCCAGATAATGTTATGCACGAATTAAGTGCCGGTATGTTAACAGTTACCCCGGGTATCGACTTATATCCAAATGGAATGGCTTATAACCAGACAGCGGTTTCTGCTGGTTTAATGCGCTTTTTGCGTGGAAATCAAGCGGGAAACACCATTTTGCAGCGTATCAAAGAGCTGAGAAGGCCAGCCATTCGCACCAAAAGAGGGCGAGCCGGGTGGAAACCAGAGCGCGTAGCCAACCAGCGCCAGGCAGAGCGTACGCTCCAGCTGGTTGCCTTTCTGACTTCTGAGGATGGGCAGACGGAAACGCCAGCGACACGGCCACAGCAGCGGCACCCCGGCAGGAGTCAGCATATCCGCCACAATATGGCTGAGATAGCCCAGCGTCATACCCTGCAGCACATCGGCAGGCAGCAGCCAGTCTTTGGGGACATTAATCTGAAACAGCCACAGGCTGGCGGCTACCGCCAGCAGGCTGTGCGTGAACCCCCGGTGACCAAAGGCGCGCGCGATAGGATGCGACAACCACTTTAAGCGCTGGCCGAGCAGGGATTTAGGATGATCGATATCAGGCAGCAGGCAGGTAAGCAGCGAGGCGGAAATAAGGTGCCACCAGTCGGCCTGCGCCAGCACAGGCGTCAGCTCTGCGCGCTTGGCAAAAATAGCGGTAGCAATAGCGAAAATTACGTGGCCTTCGCCCGTCATGATAAAACCTGGCTGCAAACTGTCGATGCATCCAGTATAGGGATTTATCCAGTGAATGAGAAGTTGTGACGCTGTAACGAAGCGTGAATTTTTTTAGCGAAACGGCGCCGCCAGGCTGCCGTTTCGCCACAGAAAGCCTTTTAGGGTGAGCGCGCGCCGAAGGGCTGCTGGCGCGCCTTCCTGCGCTTAACGCGCCAGCCAGCCGCCGTCAACGGCCAGCGTATAGCCATTCACATAATCTGACGCCGAAGAGGCGAGGAAAACAACCGGACCCATCATATCTTCCGGCACGCCCCAGCGCGCAGCCGGGATGCGTCCAAGAATTTCTGCGCTGCGGCCCTCGTCGCTGCGCAGCTGCTCGGTATTATTGGTCGCCATATAACCCGGCGCGATAGCGTTAACGTTAATGCCGTGTTTCGCCCATTCGTTCGCCATCAGGCGCGTCAGCCCCATCACCGCGCTTTTCGACGCCGTGTAAGAGGGAACGCGGATACCGCCCTGGAAAGAGAGCATTGAGGCGATATTGATGATTTTGCCGCCCTGGCCCTGCGCGATAAAATGACGCGCTACCTGCTGCGACAAAAAGAAGACGCTCTTGGTATTGATGTTCATCACATCGTCCCAGTCCTGCTCGCTAAAGTTAAGTGCGTCTTCGCGGCGGATAATCCCGGCGTTATTGACCAGAATATCGATTTTGCCTGCAGCGTCGATCGCCTGCTCCACGACGCGCGGCACCTGCTCGGTACGAATAAGATCCGCCTGCAGAGACCAGAAGCGGCGGCCCAGCGCTTCGACGCGCTGCTGCGTTTCTGCGGGATCTTCGCGATTGACGCCGATGATATCGCAACCGGCCTGCGCCAGTCCCAGCGCCATGCCCTGACCGAGCCCGGTATTGCAACCGGTGACCAGCGCGATTTTACCTTCCAGATTAAATGCGTTGAGTATCATGAGAGCGCCTCCTTTTTTAGCGCAGATCGCGGATTTTGACATGATCCATGTCGTCGAATACCTGATTCTCGCCGACCATGCCCCAGATAAAGGTGTAGCGTTCGGTGCCGACGCCGGCATGAATCGACCAGCTGGGCGAAATGACCGCCTGCTCGTTGTGCACCAGCAGATGACGCGTCTCCTGCGGCTGACCCATCATGTGAAACACCGCGCTTTCCGGATTCATATCAAAATAGAAATAGACTTCCATACGGCGCTCGTGGGTATGGCATGGCATGGTATTCCACAGGTTGCCTTCATCCAGGCGGGTCAGCCCCATGGTGAGCTGGCAGGTCGGCAGCACGTCCGGCACCAGGTATTTATTGATGGTGCGGCGGTTAGAGGTCGCCGCATCGCCGAGCGTGGTGCGTACCGCCTCCTCTTTACCTATTTTCTTATCGGGAAAGCGGCTGTGCGCGGGCGCGCTGTTGAAATAGAACTTCGCCGGATGGGCCGCATCGCTGCTGCGAAAGCTCAGCGTCTGGGCGCCTTTGCCGACATAGAGCGCCTCTTCCGTTCCAATCTCCCAGACTTTGCCGTCCACCTCAATGGTGCCCGGGCCGCCGATATTGATCACGCCCAGTTCGCGGCGCTCCAGAAAATAGCTTACGCCCAGCTGTTTGCCCATCTCGTTGCCGAAAGAGACGCTGGCGGCGACCGGCATCACGCCGCCGATAATAATGCGATCGATATGGCTGTAGGTCAGGGTGTAGCGGTCAGCTTCAAAGATGTTTTCAATCAGGAACTCGCGGCGTAGCGCGGCGGTGTCGAGCTGTCTGGCATGCTCGCTGTGAATGCTTTGTCGAACGTCCATTCTGATCCCCTCTGGCAAAAAAGGCGTGCGTGCCCCGCAGGGCGTCTGAGGGCATTTTAGGAGGAGTGGAAGATCAATTCAATAAAAATGAAACGTTGTTTTATTTTTTGCGAAGGGGATCATGCCATAAACAAAACCCGCCAGCGGCGGGTCGGGTCCGATAAAGGCGCCATCAAAGGCCCACGCGCGAGTCAGGGCGCAGAGTTGCCCAGAAGATGTGCTGCGGTGAGTTGGGTAAGATCGTCCAGCCTGACGTTCGCCAGCGACCAGCGCGCGTCATCGCGCAGCGCCGCGGGCGGCACCACGATGGAGCGCATACGCGCCGCTTTTGTGGCGATCATGCCGTTAAACGAGTCTTCCAGCGTCACGCAGTTCAGCGGGTCGATGTTCAGCCGCGCGGCGGCATCCAGATAGACCTGCGGATGCGGTTTGCTGTAGGGCAGCGCCTCGGCGGAAACCAGCACGTCGAAATCGTCGCGCAGGTCAAAGAGCGCCAGCACGCGCTCCAGCATCATCAGCGGCGACGCGGAAACCAGGCCGGTTTTCAGCCCGCGCTGGCGACACAGCTGCAGCGCCTGCTTAACCCCCGGCAGTAGCGGGCGCTTCTCCTCAATCAGCGCCAGCGCGCGGGCGATAATACGCGCCGTGACCGTCTGCTGATCCGGGCCTGTCCAGGGCAGGGTTTCATACCACATGCGCACCACCTGATCGATACGCAGGCCCAGCGTGTCCGGCAGCTCGCTGCGGCGTGATAAATCAACGTTCAGCGTAGCGAATATATCCATTTCAGCCTGATCCCACAGCGGTTCGGAGTCGATTATCAGGCCATCCATATCAAACAGGGCGGCATAAACAGGGCGGGTATAACTCATCGGCTGGCTCCTTGTAGAATTTGCGCTACCTTATCATGGGCTGGCTCGCGTCGCGAAAGGGACGCAGGCTACGCTTTTTACAGGAAATAAAAACCACAGGCAGGTAGACTGGCTGCAATCTGGATTGAGGTACAGGAGATACCATGACTTATCAACAGGCTGGCCGCATCGCCATCCTTAAGCGAGTGGCTGGCTGGGCAATCTTTTTGCTCGCGCTGCTGTCGACCGTGATTTCAGTGCTGAGCTTTATGTTCAGACACAGTGAAAAACAGCCGGGCATTGACGCCGTGATGCTCGACTTTGTCCATGTAATCGTCGATATGATCCGCTTCAACACGCCTTTCCTTGGCTTCTTCTGGCAGAACTCGCCGGTACCGGAGTTCCACGGTCAGATGAATCTCGGCTTCTGGATCATCTACATTCTGATTTTTGTTGGTCTGGCGCTGGAAGCGTCCGGTTCGCGAATGGCGCGTCAGGCGCGCCATATAAAAGAGGGTGTTGAAGATCAGCTGATTCTGGAGCAGGCAAAAGGCGGCGATGCCCGTACGCGCCAGCAGCTGGAAGAGAAGATCCGCGTGCCGCACCACACCATCTTCCTGCAGATTTTTCCGCTCTATATCCTGCCGGTGGTGATCGCCGTTGCCGGTTATTTCGTGCTGTCGCTGCTCGGCTTTCTGTAACAGGTCAGGCCGGTCTGGCCTGACGCTGCGCCAGCGCGTCCTCATCCAGCAGTCGCCCGACGGCGAACTGCGCCTCGCTTAACCAGCTGCCGCCGAATACGTTGGCGCGGTTAAGCAGGTAGTAGAGCTGATAGACCGGCTGGCGCTGCGAGAAGCCGTCCGGCAGCGGCCAGACCGACTGATAGCCTTCATAGATCTGCCGCGGCAGATCCGGGAACCAGCCGAGCATCGCCAGATCGCATTCGCGGTCGCCCCAGTAACAGGCGGGATCGAACAGCCAGGGGCCGTTGGCGCTGCCAGCACAGTTGGCTGGCCAGAGATCGCCGTGAAGCAGGGAAGGCTGCGGCTGATGCGTGGCGAGGGCGCGCTGCACGCAGTTTATAATCTCTTCCGTATTGCCGTAGGTGAGGCCTTTCTCTTCAGCGAGCTGAAGCTGCCAGCCGATGCGCTGTTCGGCAAAAAAGACCGACCAGCGGCGCAGCCAGCTGTTGGGCTGCGGCGTCGTGGTGATGTTATTGTCGAAGTCGAGGCCGAACTGCGCCTGTTCGCTCCACTGATGCAGGTGCGCCAGCTGCTGTCCCAGCTGAAAGGCGTTCTCCGCATCCAGCGGCTGAGGCGTGATATATTCCAGCAGCAAAAAGCTCTGGTCGCGGTGATGGCCCACGCCATAAACCGCCGGTACGCGTACGCTTTGCGTGCGCGCCAGTAGCGCCAGCTGATCGGCTTCCCAGGCGAAAAGGGTAAGCATTTCACGACTGTTGCACTTCACGAAAACGTCATGTTCGCCATAGCGAATGCGCCAGGCGGGGTGGATGTCGCCGCCAGGAAGTTCGTGGCGTTCGGTAATATCGGCATGGCCAAACTGTTCGCTTAATAAACGACTAATAGCGTTCCACATTGGGCGATCCTCTTTTAACCTGTCAGGCTGCGGTGTCGGGCAGCACGCTCTACGACCCATTGACGATTATATCGCGTGAATATCGCTCAAAACCCGCGCTTGCGCACAGCTTACCGGAACGAATGGCGGGCGCGTTTACTGCGCAGCGTCACGTAAAAACGCCTCCAGCGTCGTTACGGTGACGTCGGGCGTCTGATGCAGCACGCTCTCGCCAGCGGCGACGGCCTGGCGTTGCAGATCCTCCTGCGACAGGGCGCTGACCAGACCGAAGCTGTTAGTGCCCAATTCGTGGGCGTGACCCTGATCGTCATTAAGCGTGGTGCTGAACCCTCCTGCGATCATCGCGCTGTTGAGCGTTTGGACGTCGCTGAGGCCCGATTCCTGATAGTGAAACGTGACAATGTAACGTTTAAGTCCGTCGCTCATTTTTCACCTCTGTTCGGCTTGACTGAGCACAGCGTAGACCATGGCGAAAAAGCGCGCGAATAATGAACAGGATAAAGGCATTATTTATCACAGGCATAAAAGTAAAGCTGGGTAAAGGCGGGGGTTGCAGGTTCAGAAAAATTTTGTCGCAACTGAGCTGATGTTTTGCTGGCTGCCCCCTATAATGTGCGGCGTTAATGAGAAAATTCCCAATAATCAAGCGTGATTGAGTCTGAATAGCCTGTTTTATGGAGGTTAATACTTATTTACAATACTTACCGTAAATTGCATTGATCGGCCCGTAAAACCCTTCACACTCTTCGTTTTTTAAACTGTCGTACGGGTCACAATAAATGAAAGTGCTTAACAAGCTCTCAGCCGTTCTTTTGCTCTCCGCTGGCGCGTTTTGCCACCAGGCATTGGCGGACAACAACGTTTTTACCGCGATGGACGATCCTTCAACGGCAAAGAAGCCGTTTGACGGCAGCGCCTCCGCAGGCTATCTGGCGCAGACTGGCAACACCACCAGCTCTTCGCTGACCGCGCAGACTAATATGACGTGGTATCAGAGCTCTATGGCGTACAGCCTGTGGGGCAACGCGGCGAACACCTCATCTAATGATGAGCGCTCTTCGGAAACCTACAATATCGGCGGCCGTTCGCGTTACAACCTTAACAGCTTCGATTACCTGTTTGGTCAGGCGAGCTGGCTGAGCGACCGCTTTAACGGCTACGATTCGCGCGATGTGCTGACCGCAGGTTACGGTCGCCAGATCCTGAGCGGCCCCATTCATTCGCTGCGCGCTGAATTTGGTCCGGGCGTGCGCTATGACGATTTCCATGACGGCGGCAGCGAAACCAAAGCGCTGGGCTACGGCGCGCTGAGCTATCAGTGGCAGCTGACCGATAACACCAAATTTATCCAGGGTGTTTCGGTGCTGAGCAGCTTCGGCGAAGATACCACCATCAACTCAGAAACCGGGCTGCAGGTTGGCATTAACGACCACTTCGCGCTGAAGCTGGCCTACAACGTCACCTGGAACAACAATCCGCCGGAGTCCGCGCCCGATCGCACCGACACCAAAACCAGCATTATGCTGACCTACGCGATGTAATTGCCTGCAAAAATCGCTTCCTGACCGCAGCCTGTCTGCGGTTTTTTTTCGCCTGCTCCTCGACTTAGCGGCGTGGCCACGGGTTTTGCTGGCCGCTCAAAGCTGTTATCATCGTCGGCGCACTACAATTCCTGGCGTCATTCCGACAACGTGGGTCTGACATTACGCCAGGCAATCAATTTTACTCAATGTTGTATGTAAGCTTTCGTGTGGCTTACCACTGCAATTAAGGATATTAAATGCCTGTAATTACTCTTCCTGATGGCAGCCAGCGCACCTACGATCGTCCGGTAAGCGTGATGGATATTGCGCTGGATATCGGGCCTGGCCTGGCGAAAGCCTGTATTGCCGGACGCGTTAACGGTCAGCTGGTGGATGCGGTCGATCCCATCACTGAAGATGCCTCTGTGGCCATCATTACCGCAAAAGATGAAGCGGGTCTGGAGATTATTCGCCACTCCTGCGCGCATCTGCTGGGGCACGCTATTAAACAGCTGTGGCCTAACACCAAAATGGCGATCGGTCCGGTTATCGACAACGGCTTCTATTACGATGTCGATCTCGATCATACCCTGACGCAGGAAGATATCGACGCGCTGGAAAAACGTATGCACCAGCTGGCCGAAACCAACTACGACGTTGTGAAAAAGGTCGTCAGCTGGCAGCAGGCGCGCGACGTGTTCGCCGAGCGCGGCGAGAGCTATAAAATCACTATTCTGGATGAGAACATCAGCCACGACGATCGTCCTGGCCTTTATCATCACGAAGAATATATCGACATGTGCCGCGGTCCGCACGTGCCGAATATGCGTTTCTGCCACCACTTCAAGCTGCAGAAAATCGCGGGCGCCTACTGGCGCGGCGACAGCAATAACAAAATGCTGCAGCGTATCTACGGCACTGCCTGGGCGGATAAAAAGCAGCTCAACGCCTATCTGCAGCGTCTGGAAGAGGCGGCGAAGCGCGACCACCGTAAAATCGGTAAGCAGCTCGACCTCTACCATATGCAGGAAGAGGCGCCCGGCATGGTTTTCTGGCATAATGACGGCTGGACTATCTTCCGCGAGCTGGAAGTGTTCGTGCGCAGCAAGCTGAAAGAGTACCAGTACCAGGAAGTAAAAGGTCCGTTTATGATGGACCGCGTGCTGTGGGAAAAAACCGGGCACTGGGAAAACTACAAAGAGGCGATGTTTACCACCTCTTCAGAAAACCGTGAATACTGCATCAAGCCGATGAACTGTCCGGGCCACGTGCAGATCTTTAATCAGGGGCTGAAATCCTACCGCGATCTGCCGCTGCGCATGGCGGAGTTCGGTAGCTGTCACCGCAACGAGCCGTCAGGCGCGCTGCATGGCCTGATGCGCGTACGCGGCTTCACTCAGGATGACGCCCACGTCTTCTGTACTGAAGATCAGGTGCGTGACGAAGTGAACAGCTGTATCCGCATGGTCTATGACATGTACAGCACCTTCGGCTTCGAAAAGATCGTGGTGAAACTCTCCACGCGTCCTGAGAAGCGTATCGGCACCGATGAAATGTGGGACCGAGCTGAAGAAGATTTAGCCGCTGCGCTGAATGAAAACGAAATTCCGTTTGAATTCCAGCCCGGAGAAGGTGCATTCTACGGCCCGAAAATTGAATTTACGCTTTACGACTGTCTCGATCGCGCCTGGCAGTGCGGCACAGTTCAGCTAGACTTTTCCCTGCCAAAACGTCTGGACGCCACATATGTGGGCGAAAATAACGATCGTCAGACGCCGGTTATGATTCACCGCGCGATTCTCGGCTCTATGGAGCGCTTTATTGGCATCCTGACCGAAGAGTTCGCCGGTTTCTTCCCGACGTGGCTGGCGCCGATGCAGGCGGTGGTGATGAATATCACCGATGGACAGGCAGAATATGTCGACATGTTGACACGCAAATTGCAGAATGCTGGCATTCGTGTGAAAGCAGACTTGAGAAACGAGAAGATAGGCTTTAAAATCCGCGAGCACACATTACGTCGCGTCCCTTACATGCTGGTTTGCGGTGACAAAGAGGTGGAAGCAGGCAAAGTTGCCGTTCGCACCCGCCGCGGTAAAGACCTCGGGACGATGGATGTCGATGTGTTTGTTGAGAAGCTGCAACAAGAGATTCGCAGCCGCAATCTTCACCAATTAGAGGAATAAGGTTATTAAAGGCGGAAAACGAGTACAACCGACGCGTCCGAATCGAATCAACGGTGAAATCCGTGCCACTGAAGTACGCTTAACTGGCGTGGATGGCGAACAGATTGGTATTGTCAGCCTTCGCGAAGCTATTGAAAAAGCTGAAGAAGCGGGTGTTGATTTAGTAGAAATCAGCCCCAACGCCGAACCGCCGGTGTGCCGTATTATGGATTACGGCAAGTTCCTTTATGAAAAAAGCAAATCTTCTAAGGAACAGAAGAAGAAGCAAAAAGTTATCCAGGTTAAGGAAATTAAATTCCGTCCTGGTACCGATGAAGGCGACTATCAGGTAAAACTCCGCAGCCTGATTCGTTTTCTGGAAGAAGGCGATAAAGCCAAAATCACGCTGCGTTTTCGCGGTCGTGAGATGGCGCACCAACAGATCGGTATTGAAGTGCTTAACCGCGTGAAAGAAGATCTGACAGAACTGGCAGTAGTCGAATCCTTCCCATCGAAGATCGAAGGCCGCCAGATGATTATGGTGCTCGCTCCCAAGAAGAAACAGTAGGCTTTCAAGTAACAATGACCGCGCAGCGTTCGCGCTGTGCGGTTCTTTGTTCGCCTGTCTGATTCGTTTTATTAACAATGCGAAGTGGATATTTTTAAAATGCCAAAGATTAAAACTGTACGTGGCGCGGCTAAGCGCTTCAAGAAGACCGCTTCTGGCGGCTTCAAGCGTAAGCACGCAAACCTGCGTCATATTCTGACTAAAAAATCAACTAAGCGTAAACGTCACCTGCGTCCGAAAGGCCTGGTGTCTAAAGGCGATCTGGGTCTGGTTGTTGCCTGCCTGCCGTACGCATAAGTTAACTTTTTTATAAATCTGCCTGAAACCTTTGCATAACGGCCGCTGGCCAGCAGGGGATAAGGGCATCACAGAATATTGATACAGGAGAGCTCACATGGCTCGCGTAAAACGTGGTGTAATTGCTCGCGCACGTCACAAGAAAATCTTAAAACAAGCTAAAGGCTACTACGGTGCACGTTCACGTGTATACCGCGTTGCCTTCCAGGCTGTTATCAAAGCTGGTCAGTATGCTTACCGTGACCGTCGTCAACGTAAGCGTCAGTTCCGTCAACTGTGGATTGCGCGTATCAACGCTGCAGCGCGTCAGAACGGCATCTCTTACAGCCGTTTCATCAATGGCCTGAAAAAAGCGTCCATTGAGATTGACCGTAAAATCCTGGCTGACATCGCTGTATTCGACAAAGTGGCATTTACTGCACTGGTCGAAAAAGCAAAATCAGCTCTGGCGTAAGTCAGATGAAAAAGGGAGCTTGCTCCCTTTTTTATTGCCTGTAACTCAAGCAAAAGATTGACATTTTCATCGCTGGGCTTTTCAATAGTACCCTCAGAATCCCAGCAAGGTAACGCAAGCATGAATGCTGCTATTTTCCGTTTCTTTTTTTACTTTAGCACCTGAATCTCAGGGGCTTTTGCGCATAGAAAAGAAACGAAAAATCGCGCCGAAAGCCTCCCTCGTGGAGGCTTTTGTGTTTCTGGCGAAGCATATTGGACGGCAACGTCCCAACGAGAACTGACCAGCCCGCCTGGAAGAAGAGGAAACCATGTCCCAACTCGCAGAACTGGTGGCCCGCGCCACAGCCGCTATCGACGAGGCGACGGATATCGCCACCCTTGACGCGGTGCGCGTCGAATATACCGGTAAAAAAGGCCACCTGACGCAGCTGATGACGACGCTGCGCGAGCTGCCGCCGGAAGAGCGTCCGGCTGCGGGCGCGGTGATCAACGACGCCAAGCAGCAGGTGCAGGAGCGTCTTAACGCTCGCAAAGAGACGCTGGAGTCCGCCGCGCTTAACGCCCGGCTGGCCGCCGAGACCATCGACGTTTCCCTGCCGGGCCGCCGCATCGAAAACGGCGGTCTGCATCCGGTAACGCGCACCATCGATCGCATCGAAACCTTCTTCGGCGAACTGGGTTTCGCGGTGGTGACCGGTCCGGAAATCGAGGATGACTACCACAACTTCGACGCGCTGAATATTCCCGGCCATCACCCGGCGCGCGCCGATCACGACACCTTCTGGTTCGACGCCACGCGTCTGCTGCGTACTCAGACCTCCGGCGTGCAGATCCGCACCATGAAAAATCAGCAGCCGCCGATTCGCATCATCGCGCCGGGCCGCGTCTATCGCAACGATTACGACCAGACGCATACCCCGATGTTCCACCAGATGGAAGGGCTGATCGTCGACAAGAACATCAACTTTACCAACCTGAAAGGCACGCTGAACGACTTCCTGCGCAACTTCTTTGAGGAAGATTTGCAGATCCGTTTCCGTCCTTCCTACTTCCCGTTCACCGAACCTTCGGCGGAAGTGGACGTGATGGGCAAAAACGGCAAATGGCTGGAAGTGCTGGGCTGCGGCATGGTGCACCCGAACGTTTTGCGCAACGTCGGCATCGATCCAGAAGTCTACTCCGGCTTCGCCTTCGGTATGGGCATGGAGCGTCTTACCATGCTGCGTTACGGCGTGACTGACTTGCGCGCCTTCTTCGAAAATGATTTACGTTTCCTCAAACAATTTAAATAAGGGCAGGTTATCCAATGAAATTCAGTGAACTCTGGTTACGCGAATGGGTAAACCCGGCTCTGGACAGCGCTGCCCTTTCTGAACAGATCACCATGGCCGGTCTGGAAGTGGACGGCGTGGAGCCGGTTGCCGGCGCGTTTCACGGCGTAGTCGTCGGTGAAGTCGTAGAGTGCGGCCAGCACCCGAACGCCGATAAACTGCGCGTGACTAAAGTTAACGTCGGCGGCGATCGTCTGCTGGATATCGTCTGCGGCGCGCCGAACTGCCGTCAGGGGCTGAAGGTGGCGGTCGCCACCGTCGGTGCCGTACTGCCGGGCGATTTTAAGATTAAAGCGGCGAAGCTGCGCGGCGAACCTTCGGAAGGGATGCTCTGCTCTTTCTCCGAGCTGGGCATTTCCGACGATCACAGCGGCATTATCGAACTGCCGGGCGATGCGCCGATCGGCATGGATATCCGTGACTACCTGAAGCTGGACGATAACACCATCGAAATCAGCGTGACGCCGAACCGCGCCGACTGCCTCGGCATTATCGGCATTGCGCGTGATGTGGCGGTGCTGAATAGCCTGCCGCTCACCGCGCCCGCTATCGAGCCGGTAGCCGCCACCATCAGCGACACCTTCCCGATCCGCGTCGACGCCACCGATGCCTGCCCGCGCTATCTGGGTCGCGTGGTAAAAGGTATCAACGTCAAGGCTGCCACGCCGCTCTGGATGCGTGAAAAGCTGCGCCGCTGCGGCATCCGTTCTATCGATCCGGTGGTGGATATCACCAACTACGTACTGCTTGAGCTGGGCCAGCCGATGCACGCCTTCGATCTTGACCGCATTGACGGCGGCATCGTGGTGCGCATGGCGGAAGAGGGCGAAACCCTGACGCTGCTTGACGGCAGCGAAGCGAAGCTCAGCAGCGATACGCTGGTTATCGCCGACCACCATAAAGCGCTGGCGATGGGCGGCATATTCGGCGGCGAGCATTCCGGCGTGAATGAAGAGACGCAGAACATCCTGTTTGAGTGCGCCTGGTTCGAACCGCTGGCGATCACTGGCCGCGCGCGTCGTCACGGCCTGCACACCGATGCCTCGCACCGCTACGAGCGCGGTGTCGATCCGGCGCTGCAGTACAAAGCTATTGAGCGCGCCACTCAGCTGCTGCTGGAGATCTGCGGCGGCCAGGCTGGCCCGGTTATCGACCAGACGCACGAAGCGGCGCTGCCGCCGCGCGCCACCATTACGCTGCGCCGCGAGAAGCTGGACCGCCTGATTGGCCACGTTGTTACCGACGAGCAGGTGACCGACATTCTGACGCGTCTCGGCTGCGACGTGACGCCAGGTCAGGGCGAGTGGAAAGCGGTCGCGCCGAGCTGGCGCTTCGACATGGCGATTGAAGAAGATCTGATTGAAGAGGTCGCGCGCGTCTACGGTTACAACAATATCCCGAACGTGCCGGTACAGGCTGGCCTGGTGATGACTCAGCATCGCGAAGCGGATCTGTCGCTGAAGCGCGCGAAAAACCTGCTGGTGGATAAAGGCTACCAGGAAGCGATCACCTACAGCTTCGTCGACCCGAAAATGCAGCAGCTACTGCACCCGGGCGAAGAGGCGCTGATCCTGCCAAGCCCCATCTCCAGCGATATGTCGGCGATGCGCCTGTCGCTGTGGACCGGCCTGCTGAGCGCCGTGGTCTACAACCAGAACCGCCAGCAGAGCCGCGTGCGCCTGTTTGAGAGCGGTCTGCGCTTTGTACCTGATACCCAGGCGGATTTAGGCATCCGTCAGGATCTTATGCTGGCGGGCGTGCTGAGCGGCAACCGCAACGAAGAGCACTGGGATCTGGCGCGTCAGACGGTTGACTTCTATGATTTGAAAGGTGATTTAGAATCGCTGCTCGATTTAACCGGCAAGCTGGACGACATTCGCTTCCGCGCCGAAGCCAATCCAGCGCTCCATCCGGGGCAGAGCGCAGCGATTTATTTGCATGATGAACGAATCGGATTTATCGGTGTGGTTCATCCTGAGCTGGAACGTAAGCTGGATCTCAATGGTCGCACCTTAGTCTTTGAACTGCTTTGGAATAAGGTCGCAGACCGCGTCCTGCCTGATGCGCGCGAGATTTCACGCTTCCCGGCGAACCGTCGCGATATCGCCGTGGTAGTGGCTGAAAACGTCCCCGCAGCAGATATCATCGCCGAGTGTAAGAAAGTTGGCGTAAATCAGGTAGTTGGCGTAAACTTGTTTGACGTGTACCGCGGTAAGGGTGTTGAAGAGGGTTTCAAGAGCCTCGCCATCAGCCTGATTTTGCAGGATACCAGCCGGACACTCGAAGAAGAGGAGATTGCCGCGACCGTTGGCAAATGTGTTGCGGCATTAAAAGAGCGATTCCAGGCAACCTTGAGGGATTGAACCTATGGCGCTTACAAAAGCTGAAATGTCAGAGTACCTGTTTGAGAAGCTTGGGCTGAGCAAACGCGACGCGAAAGAGCTGGTGGAGCTGTTTTTTGAAGAGGTTCGCCGCGCTCTGGAAAATGGTGAACAGGTAAAACTGTCTGGGTTTGGTAATTTCGACCTGCGCGATAAAAATCAGCGTCCAGGCAGGAATCCAAAAACGGGGGAAGATATTCCGATTACCGCGCGCCGCGTGGTAACGTTCCGCCCGGGTCAGAAGCTGAAAAGCCGTGTCGAAAATGCTTCTCCGAAAGATAACGACTGACCGATTTCAGTGTTCTAAAAAGGCCGCGCAAGCGGCCTTTTTCATTTCTGCGCCGCGCGCGCTGTTTTTCACTCTCCACGCTCTCTTCACTCTGTCAGCTTTTTGTAAGCATACGGGAAATAAGCTGAAAATCCGCCTGCGCCGATAGTGACCCGCAAAAGGCTTTTGTTATAACAGCGCCCACGGATAACAAGAGACTACCCTGATGAAAAAAACCGCACTGCTTTTAAGCATCCTGCTGGGGATGCCGTTGCTGGCGAGCGCTCATGCTCCGCATCATGACAACGCGCCGGGCCATGATGTCCATATCGGCGATCGCGATCATCGCGGCTACTACTGGGACGGCTATGACTGGCGTCCGGCGAAATGGTGGCAGGCGCACCATGGCCGCAATGTCGGACTGAAAGGGCCGCATGGCTACTGGAACGGCAACGGCTGGCAGGCACAGCGTCCTGAGCAGGGCAAGCCGATGGCGAAGCGCGACAACCCGGCGCATAATGACCACCCGACGCGCAACGACCGCGAGCCGGTGCCGCCGCGTTCTAACCACAACTGATCCTCTTTGCGGCGCCCTGCGGCGCCGCAAACGCCAGCCTTTCTTTTTCCGCCAATCTCTCTACAATCAAATCTCTGTTTTCTCAGCGAATCCTCGATTATGTCCCTGCTGGAGCAGCTTGCTCATCAGGCGGATCGCCGCAGCCGTCGCGTGCTGCTGGCGCTGTGCCTTATCCTGCTGGCGTTAATTGTTCTCAGCCTGTGCGCGGGTGATAGCTGGATCGCCCCGGCCCGGTGGCTGAGCGACAGCGGTCAGCTGTTCGTCTGGCAGCTGCGTCTGCCGCGCACCCTTGCGGTGGTGCTGGTCGGCGCGGCGCTGGCGGTCTGCGGCGTCGTGATGCAGGCGCTGTTTACCAATCCGCTGGCAGAGCCGGGCCTGCTCGGCGTTTCTAACGGCGCGGGCATCGGGCTGGTGCTGGGCGTGCTGTTTGGCAGCGGGTCGCTCTGGAGCCTGAGCCTGGCGGCGATGGCGGGCGCATTGCTGATCACCCTCATCCTGCTCCATTTCGCCCACCGGCAGCTCTCCGTAACGCGACTGCTGCTTACCGGCGTGGCGCTGGGCATTATCTGTAGCGCCATCATGACCTGGGCGGTCTACTTCAGCACCAGCCTCGATCTGCGCCAGCTTATGTACTGGATGATGGGCGGCTTCAGCGGTATCGACTGGCGTTATGGCTGGATGATGCTGGCGCTGCTGCCGGTCACCGCTGGACTGATCGCCACCGCGCGCGTGCTCAATCTGCTGGCGCTTGGCGAAACCCCGGCGCAGCAGCTGGGCCTGTCGCTCTTTTTCTGGCGCAATACGCTGGTGCTGGCAATGGGCTGGCTGGTCGGCGTCAGCGTCGCTATGGCGGGCGCAATCGGGTTTATTGGTTTAGTTATTCCGCACCTGCTGCGGCTGAGCGGCATCAGCGATCATCGCTATCTGCTGCCGACGTCGGCGCTGGCGGGCGCTAGCGTGCTGCTCGCCGCCGACATTATTGCGCGTCTGGCGCTTACCTCGGCGGAATTGCCAATCGGCGTGGTAACCGCCACGCTGGGCGCGCCGCTGTTTATCGCGCTGTTACTCAAATCTTCGCGCTAGCTTCGGCTGGCTTTCCGCATCCACGACAGGAGACTTTTATGGGCCTTTATCAAACTGAACTGATGACGATCGACGGCGAAAAAACCACGCTGGAAAAGTGGCAGGGCAAGGTGCTGCTGGTGGTGAACGTGGCGTCAAAATGCGGTCTTACCCCACAGTATGAACAGCTGGAGGCGCTGCAGCAGCAGTATCAGGCGCAGGGCTTCAGCGTGCTGGGCTTTCCCTGCAATCAGTTCCTTGAGCAGGAACCGGGCAGCAATGAAGAGATTAAAACCTACTGCAGCACCACCTGGGGCGTGACCTTTCCCATGCTGGCCAAAGGGGACGTCAACGGCCCGGCGCGCCATCCGCTCTATACGCAGCTGATCGCGGCGCAGCCGGAAGCGGTACGTCCGGAAGGCAGCGGCTTTTACGAGCGTCAGGTCAGCAAAGGCCGCGGGCCGAAAGCGCCGGGCGATATTCTGTGGAACTTCGAGAAATTCCTGATCGACCGTCAGGGCAACGTAGTGAAGCGTTTCGCACCGGATATGACGCCGGACGATGCCATTATCCAGCAAAGTATTCAGCAGGCGCTGGCGTAACAGTGATCATAAGCCTCAGGGACGCCGCCGTTCCCGGACGGCTGGCGTCTTTCTCCGCCGAAGTGGTCGCTGGCTCGCTGCTGCATCTGGTAGGGCCAAACGGCGCGGGCAAAAGTACACTGCTGGCGCTAATGGCGGGGATGCTGCCGGGCGAGGGAGAGATCCGGCTGCTGGGGCGTCCGTTGCGCGAATGGCGCGGTCCGGCGCTGGCGCGGGTGCGCGCCTGGCTGCCGCAGCAGATCGCGCCGGGTTTTATGCCGGTTTATCACTATTTGCGTCTTCATCTGAGCGAGGCGCAGTCGGATGCGCCGCTGGTAACGCTGCTGGAGAAACTGCAGCTGCAGGACAAGCTGGCGCGTCCGCTGGCGCAGCTGTCAGGCGGCGAGTGGCAGCGCGTCAGGCTGGCGGCGGCGTTCGCCCAGATCGACCCTGCTCTTAATCCACAGGGGAAAGTGCTGCTGCTGGACGAACCGATGACGGGGCTGGATATTGCCCAGCAGAACGCCGTCCACAGCCTGATTGTCGGGCTGCAGCGCGCCGGCGTCTGCATTATCGCCAGCAGCCACGATCTCAACCATACGCTGCGCCATGCCGATAGCGTCTGGCTGATGGCGCAGGGCAGCGTGATAGCGCAAGGCGCGCCTGCGGCAATCCTGACGCCCGAGCGTCTCAGCGATCTCTATGCTATCCCGTTTCGCCTGCTGGAGCTGGACGGCCAGCCGCTGCTGACTGCACAGCCCTGACGGCCACGTCTTGCCAGGCTGCGCGCCTGACGCTAGAGTGTGGCCGTTGCGATTAACAGAGGATGTGCGCGAATGCGGGCAGGCGTGATTTTACTGGTTTTGATCCTGGCAGGATGCAGCGGCCATCGCGCGCCGCCGGTCAACGGCCGCCTGTCGGATTCCATTATGGTAGTGGCGCAGCTTAACGAACAGCTGGGCCAGTGGCGCGGCACGCCCTATCGTTACGGCGGTATGAGTCGCGGCGGCGTCGACTGCTCCGGCTTTGTTTATCTCACCATGCGCGATCGGTTCGATCTGCAGCTGCCGCGCAGCACGCGGGCGCAAAGCGATATCGGCACGCGTATCAGCAAGGATGAGCTGCAGCCGGGCGATCTGGTATTTTTCAAAACCGGCCGCGGCGAAAACGGCCTGCACGTTGGCATTTACGACAGCGACAACGCCTTCATTCACGCTTCCACCAGCCAGGGGGTGATACGCTCCTCGCTGGACAACGCTTACTGGCGCAAAGCCTTCTGGCAGGCGCGGCGCATTTAAGGCAAATTAACGGACGCCTGGATCGCGGTTCGTCCTAATAGTGATGTAAATAGCGGCAAAAAAAACCGGCATAATTTAGCTCTTATTTAAAATGGCACTTTACGCTGCTGAAAAATAATTATATCAATAAGACAGAGATTTAATTATCTGGTAAAGGGTATTTACGCTACCGTTATTTGGCTTAGGGATCTGGCGCAGCGGGCAAAGCGAAATTTAACGGCAAATATGTCCATCTCTTCCTGGCTTTGGTACTATTGCCTGCCTGATTTCGATGATATACGATGCGCCAGTCGCCACTTTATCTGGCTGTAAAAATGAAAGTTCATTTATCTGCCGACTATCAGTCGGAAATTTGGTTTTATCCTGCCTGTACAATTAGCGGGCAGCTGGTGGCCGTCGAGCTGGTTAGCCAGTTCGTGCATGATACTGCGCCTGTAACCTTGCCGCAGGACTTGTTGTTGCCGCAGCTTAATGAGACGCAGAGGCTGCGTCTGCTGCAGCGCCAGATTGGTTTACTGGAGCAACATTACGAATTCTTCAATAAAAATCATGTGCTGGCATTAATGCGAATTGATGAAAATCTGGCGCAAACGCTGCTGGCGAGTGAATTGCTGATACGTAAAATTAAGCAGCTCCCTTTTTTATTACTGGACCTTAGTGAAACGTTTCCGCAGCTTTTAAACGGAATTAACGATCCTCTTATTTCTGCGCTAAAACAACAGTTCCGTTTATCATTATCTCATTTCGGTGCCGGTAAATCTTCGACCCGCGCTGTCTACGATAATCTGTTCGACTGCATCAAACTCGATAAACAATTTATTCAGGCGCTGGCGAAACGTGCCTCTTTTCAGCCTTTTATTCAGAGTATCATCGATAACTTTTGCAGCCATACGCAGCTGATGATTATTTGCGGCATTGACGACAAAACGCTGCTCGATAAAACGGCGGCGCTGCAGAATGCTGTGCTGCAGGGCGCACTTTTCCCGCCGGTTAAAGCCGAGGCGCTAAAACGCCTGATTGCGAGCGAATGCTGCGCTCCCGATTAAGCCCGCCTGTTGTATTTGATTTCCCACAACTATACTTGCGGTGTCTCGCGCGACTGCGGCGGGACGGCCCGATATCCGGTTTTTCACAGCGACGGCGGCCCTGGTTTCGCCGGGCTACCGCTCGGGAGAGTATATGTTGTTTGATAACAGCTGGCAGCGCGAGCTGCCGGGATTCTATACCGCTCAGATGCCGACCCCGCTCAAGGGCGGCCGTCTGTTTTATCACAATGCGCCGCTGGCGCAGACGCTGGGCGTTGACCCGGCGCTTTTTGCTGGCGAAGGCCATGGCGTATGGTACGGCGCCGCGCTGCTGCCCGGCATGCAGCCACTGGCGCAGGTCTATAGCGGGCATCAGTTTGGCGTCTGGGCCGGCCAGCTGGGCGACGGCCGCGGCATTTTGCTGGGCGAACAGCGTCTCAGCGCGGACAGCAAAGTTGACTGGCATCTGAAAGGCGCCGGACTCACTCCTTACTCGCGCATGGGCGATGGACGCGCCGTGATCCGCTCCACGGTGCGCGAGTTTCTCGCCTCCGAGGCGCTGCACCACCTGGGCATTCCCACCACGCGCGCCCTTGCTATCGCCATCGGCGACGAGCCGGTCTATCGTGAAACGCCAGAGCGCGGCGCGACGCTGATGCGCATCGCTGAAAGCCATCTGCGCTTCGGCCATTTCGAGCATTTCTTCTACAGCCAGCAGCAGGAAAAAGTAGAGCAGCTGGCGGACTATGCGCTGCGTCACCACTGGCCGCATCTGATTAACGAGGCGGATAAATATCTTTTATGGTTTACCGACGTCGTTGAGCGCACCGCGCGGCTGATCGCCCAGTGGCAAAGCGTGGGATTTGCGCATGGCGTAATGAACACCGACAATATGTCACTGCTGGGACTCACCATCGACTACGGCCCTTACGGCTTCCTTGACGACTATCAGCCCGGCTTTATCTGCAACCACAGCGATTATCAGGGGCGCTACAGCTTTGAAAATCAGCCGATGATCGGCCTGTGGAACCTGAACCGCCTGGCGCATGCGCTTTCCGGCCTGCTTAACGTCGATCAGCTTAAACAGGCGCTGAGTCGTTACGAGCCGGAGCTGATGCGGGTATGGGGCGAACGTATGCGGGCGAAGCTGGGCTTTACGCAGGCCGACAGCGGCGATAATGAGCTGCTGGTGGAGCTGTTGTCGCTGATGGCGCAGGAGCGCAGCGACTATACCCTGACGTTCCGTCTGCTCAGCGACACGCAGCCGCAGGAAGCGCGCTCGCCGCTGCGCGACGAATTTATGGATCGCGACGCCTTTGACCGCTGGTATCAGCGCTACCGCGCGCGTCTGCTGCAGGAAGAGGTTGCCGATGAGACGCGACAGCAGCTCATGAAGGCCGCCAACCCGGCGCTGGTGCTGCGCAACTATCTGGCGCAGCAGGCGATTGACGAGGCGGAAAAGGGCGAAAGCGGGGCGCTGGCGCGGCTGCATCAGGCGTTGCAGCAGCCCTTTAGCGACGAAACGGCCGCTGAGTATCGTCAGCGGCCGCCGGACTGGGGTAAAACGCTGGAGGTGAGCTGCTCCAGCTAGGCGGCTCAGAAGCGGCTGTTCACCGCCTCGGCCAGCAGCGACAGCACTTCTTCGCTGTCCTGCCAGCCGAGGCAGGGATCGGTAATTGACTGGCCGTAAACCAGCGGCTCGCCCGCGACCACTTTCTGATTTCCCTCTTCGATAAAGCTTTCGATCATTACCCCTGCGACCGCGCGTGACCCGGCGCGGATCTGCTGCGCCACCTCGGCCGCCACCTCTTTCTGACGACGATG
Source organism: Pantoea sp. UBA5923 (assembly GCF_002431095.1). Classification (NCBI taxonomy): domain Bacteria; kingdom Pseudomonadati; phylum Pseudomonadota; class Gammaproteobacteria; order Enterobacterales; family Erwiniaceae; genus Pantoea; species Pantoea sp. UBA5923. Next base: position 40,236 of record NZ_DJDN01000070.1, read on the forward strand.
CTGCTTCAGGCAGTTTCCGTGGCTGAAATCGATCACCAGCTGCACCGGCAGGCTAAACTCGCGCAGGCTGGCGGCAGCGGCGGCGACATCGTCGGCGTGATAGTTCGGCGTTTTGCCGCCGCGCAGAATAACGTGACCGTGTGGGTTACCGCTGGTCTGGTAAATCGTCATCTGGCCATCTTTGTCGGGGGAGAGAAACATATGGCTGGCGCGCGAGGCGCGAATGGCATCCACCGCAATGCGCACGTTGCCGTCGGTGCCGTTTTTAAAACCTACCGGACAGGAGAGCGCCGAGGCCATTTCGCGGTGAATCTGGCTCTCTGTTGTGCGCGCGCCAATAGCGCCCCAGCTGATCAGATCGGCGATAAACTGGCCGGTGACCATATCCAGAAATTCCGTCGCGGTGGGCAGGCCGAGGCGGTTAATATCGAGCAGAATCTGGCGCGCCAGGCCAATGCCGCGGTTAACGTTAAAGCTGCCGTCCAGATCGGGATCGGAGATCAACCCTTTCCAGCCCACCACGGTGCGCGGCTTTTCAAAATAGGTGCGCATCACGATTTCCAGGCGATCGGCGTAGCGCTCGCGCAGCGCATTCAGCCGCTGCGCATAGTCGAGCGCGGCACGCGGATCGTGCAGAGAGCAGGGGCCGATAATCACCAGCAGGCGCGGATCTTCGCCGCTCAGAATCCGGGCGATGCGCTGGCGCGCGCGGGTGACATTATCCGCCACGTCGGCGGAGAGAGGATGGGCAGCGGCTAACGCGGCAGGCGTGATCAGGCTGCCGATGCGTGCCGTACGCAGTTCATCAGTTTTATTCATGAGCATCTCGAAAACTTTTTCTTCGCAACGGTGACATACCGGGAAGTGATGATGATCACAATAAATTATTAGTCTGCGAATGCAACCCTCTAAACTAAAATGATTTTTGCCCAACGGCAGCGGCGGTTTACAAGCTGCTGCCGAGGGCAGTTCAGTACATGCGGCGCGTCAGGCCCATAATGTCGAGAATTTTGGTAGCGATCTCCTCCACCGAATAGTTGGTGCTGTTGAGATAGCGGATCTGGTGAGTGCGGAACAGCGCTTCGACTTCGCCCACTTCGAGCCGGCACTGGCGCATCGAGGCGTAGCGGGTATTTTCCGCGCGCACCTGACGAATGGCGGAAAGCCGTTCCGGATCGATGGTTAAGCCGAACAGTTTATGCTGAAACGGACGCAGGGCGGCGGGCAGCCGGAGATTATCCATATCATCGGCGATAAATGGGTAGTTAGCGGCGCGGATGCCGAACTGCATCGCCAGATAGAGGCTGGTAGGGGTTTTACCGCAGCGCGATACGCCTAACAGGATAACCTGCGCATCCTCCAGGCCGCGCAGCGAAATGCCGTCGTCGTGCGCCAGGGTGTAGTCAATAGCGGCGATGCGCGCGTCATATTTACCCAGATTGCTGGCATCGAGGCCGTGGGTGCGGTGCGCCACCGGCGCGGGCGCCAGGCCCAGCTCTTCCTGCAGCGGCGCCACCAGCGCCTGCACGATATCCTGACAGAAACCCTCGCTCTGCATAATGATGTCGCGCACCTCCGGCGTCACGATAGAGAAAAACACCAGCGGGCGAACGCCGCTTTTCTGGTAGAGCGCGTTAATCTGCGCTTTCACTGCCTGCGCGCGCTGAACATTCTCGACAAAAGGCAGCGTCAGGCTGTTAAAACCTACCGGAAACTGCGAGAGCACAGCATGTCCCAGCACTTCGGCGGTAATTGCGGTGCCGTCTGAAATATAAAAAACGCTTCTTTCGCTGCTCATGGCTTTTTTACCTTATGCGTACAGAGATATTGCTTAGGTTAGCAGCTTTAAATAGCGGTTAAAGCAAAATAAAAAATCCATATTTTAAATTTATGAACTATTTATTTTTTTTGCCCGTTTTAATCATGCAGGTTGCCGTTGAAATAATGAAATGACGTTTTGAAATCTTTTTCTGGCAGGTGGGCAAGGGGATAAGAGCAAATAAAGCCTCCGATCGTTGCGCAACAAAATCAGCGCTAAATCAATGAATAGCCTCAAAAATCAAAGTCATCATAGCCTTAGCGGAAAATAACGCATTTGCGCAACCTGAGCAAATTAATGGAATAATTCTTAATTTGCGAAATCTTGCGCGCTTTAACGATTCAACACTTAGTCATTAATTGCGCGTTGTGCCAGGCTAATTTTGCGAATAGCTAAATTTTCCATGTGCCCATTCATTCTTAAAAGGATAATCTCGATGTCCATTACAGGCGAACAGCCGTTAGTGCTCTGGTATAACCAGCTTGGCATGCATGATGTCGATCGCGTGGGAGGGAAGAATGCCTCCCTGGGTGAAATGATTACGAACCTGTCGTCGCTGGGCGTTTCAGTGCCTAACGGATATGCGACCACATCTTATGCCTTTAATCAGTTCCTCGATCAGAGCGGCCTCAACCAGCGCATTTACGATTTACTGGACAAGACCAACATTGACGACGTTGATGAGCTGGCGAAAGCCGGTAAACAGATCCGTCAGTGGGTCGTCGATACCCCGTTCCAGCCAGAGCTGGAAACGGCTATTCGCGAGGCCTACGAGCAGCTCTCCGCCGACGATGCCGAAGCGTCCTTCGCCGTACGCTCCTCCGCTACGGCGGAAGATATGCCGGATGCCTCTTTCGCCGGCCAGCAGGAGACCTTCCTTAACGTACAGGGCTTTGACGCGGTCATGATCGCCGTGAAGCATGTTTACGCCTCGCTGTTTAACGATCGCGCTATCTCCTACCGCGTGCATCAGGGTTACGACCATCGCGGCGTGGCGCTGTCGGCGGGCATTCAGCGCATGGTGCGCTCGGATCTCGCGTCGTCGGGCGTTATGTTCACCATTGATACCGAATCGGGCTTTGATCAGGTGGTATTTATCACCTCTGCCTTCGGCCTTGGCGAGATGGTGGTGCAGGGCGCGGTTAACCCGGATGAGTTCTACGTGCATAAGCCGACGCTGGCCGCCGATCGTCCCGCTATCGTGCGCCGCAATATGGGTTCGAAAAAGATTCGTATGGTTTACGCCGATTCGCAGTCTCATGGTGAACAGGTGCGTATTGAAGACGTGCCGGAAACTGAGCGCGACCGCTTCTCGCTGACCGATGAGGAAGTAGAAGCGCTGGCGCGTCAGGCCATACTGATCGAACAGCACTACAAGCGCCCAATGGATATCGAATGGGCCAAAGATGGCCACACTGGCAAACTCTTTATTGTCCAGGCGCGCCCGGAAACGGTGCGCTCCAATGGGCAGGTAATGGAGCGTTATAACCTGCAGGGCAAAGGCAGCGTGGTGGTGGAAGGACGCGCTATCGGCCATCGCATCGGCGCCGGCGAAGTGAAGGTTATCCACGACATTAGCGAGATGAACCGCATTGAAAAAGGCGACGTGCTGGTAACGGATATGACCGACCCGGACTGGGAACCGATCATGAAGAAAGCCTCGGCGATCGTTACTAACCGCGGCGGACGCACCTGTCACGCGGCGATTATCGCGCGCGAGTTAGGTATCCCGGCGGTGGTGGGCTGCGGCGACGCCACTGACCGCCTGAAAGATGGCAATAAAGTAACCGTCTCCTGCGCCGAAGGCGATACCGGCTATGTCTATAACGATCTGCTCGATTTTGAGGTCACCAGCTCGCAGGTAGACGAAATGCCCGCGCTGCCGCTGAAGATCATGATGAACGTCGGCAACCCCGATCGCGCCTTTGACTTCGCCTGCTTGCCGAACGAAGGCGTCGGCCTGGCGCGTCTGGAGTTCATCATCAACCGTATGATTGGCGTGCATCCGAAAGCGCTGCTGGAATTTGATCAGCAGACGCCAGAGCTGCAGCAGCAAATTCGCACCATGATGAAAGGCTTCGATGATCCGGTAGAATTCTATATTGCGCGCCTGACCGAAGGGATCGCGACGCTGGGCGCCGCTTTTGCGCCGAAGCGGGTAATTGTGCGCCTCTCGGACTTTAAATCGAACGAGTATGCCAACCTGGTCGGCGGCGAGCGATACGAGCCGGAAGAGGAGAACCCGATGCTGGGCTTCCGCGGCGCGGGGCGCTATGTATCTGATAGCTTCCGCGACTGCTTTGCGCTGGAGTGCGAAGCGGTTAAGCGCGTGCGTAACGAAATGGGGCTGACCAACGTCGAAATTATGGTTCCCTTTGTGCGCACCGTCGCGCAGGCGCAGGCCGTGGTCGAAGAGCTGGAACGCCAGGGCCTGAAGCGCGGCGAGAACGGCCTGAAGATCATTATGATGTGCGAAATTCCCTCCAACGCCTTACTGGCCGAGCAGTTCCTTGAGCATTTCGACGGCTTCTCTATCGGCTCGAACGATATGACGCAGCTGGCGCTGGGGCTGGATCGCGATTCAGGCGTGGTGTCGGCGCTGTTCGACGAGCGCAATGAGGCCGTCAAAGCGCTGTTGTCGATGGCGATTCAGGCAGCGAAGAAGCAGGGCAAATATGTCGGCATCTGCGGTCAGGGGCCGTCTGACCATCAGGACTTCGCGGCCTGGCTGATGGAAGAGGGTATTGATAGCCTGTCGCTTAACCCTGACACCGTGGTTGAGACCTGGCTGTCGCTCGCTGAGTTAAGCAAAAGCGCATGATTGTTTAAGCTAAAATGCAGACAAAAGGCCAGCTTTGCTGGCCTTTTTACTTTATCTGGGACAAAAAAAAGCCCATCACAGGGGATGGGCAAAGACTACACACAGCAATTCTTCACTTTACTCAGGGGAAAAGGTTGTTTAAAAATCAGTAGCTTGATTTCAAACATAGGAATCATGTTATTCATCGCGCCGTTCTGAGTCTTTAAGAATCCTCTTATTAGTTTAAAGCCAGTAAACTTTTGTCACGTATTTTGCCGCAAATTCCGGGTAAACCAGTGCGAAAAATAAACTATTCGCCGCTGATATGCGGCCTCATGGCTAAAAACTGCGTTTTTTCTTAAAAAGCGCTAATGGAAAAAAATATTAACGTGACGCAAATGAATCAGGGCGGTTAACCGCCCTGAGCCTGGATTCAGGAAGGCAGATGTTCTTCGTCGTGATCGGCGAGGATATCGACCACGCTGGCGGGATCGTCCGCCGGCGGCGGCGCCTCGTGCATCCAGACGGAAACCAGCCGGTAAGAGACCGCCAGCACCACCGGGCCGATAAACAGGCCGATCAGGCCAAAGGCCACCAGCCCGCCGATAACGCCGGAGAGGATCAGGATCATCGGCAGGTCGGCGCCCATGCGGATCAGCATCGGACGCAGCACGTTATCGAGCGTGCCGACCACGCAGCTCCAGATCAACAGCACCGTTCCCCACGTAGTGTCGCCGCTCCAGTAGAGCCAGACGATGGCCGGAACCAGCACGATGAGCGGCCCAATCTGCACCAGGCAACAGAGGATCATCAGGACGGTGAGCAGCGTGGCATAGGGGATGCCGGAAAGCGCCAGCCCAATGCCGCCGAGCACGCCCTGCACCAGCGCAGTGACCACCACGCCGAGCGCCACGGCGCGGATCGCCTGGCCGGCCAGCAACACGGTCGCATCGCCGCGGCGGCCCGCCATACGAAAGGCGAAGTGACGGATGCCATGCGCCGCCTGTTCGCCGCGCCAGAACAGCAGGGCGCTGAACAGAAGCATCACGCCGAGGTGGATCATCAGCCGACCAAAGTGGCCCGCCTGCGCGACGAAAAAGCCGGTGGTGCGGCCAACGTAGGGCTGCAGTTTCGCCATAATGGCGGAGCCGCCGCCCGCAATCAGCTTGTGGTAGCTGGAAAAAAGTTTGTCGCCAATGGCCGGAATATCATTCAGCCAGAGCAGCGACGGTATCTCCATATGACCCTGAGTCGCCCAGGCGATCACCGGGGCGCTGTTGTCGATCAGGCTGTTGACCAGCAGCGCGATAGGAATAATAAACAGCAGCAGTAAAAGCAGCGTCATCACGATGACCGCCAGCGAACGCCGGTTCCACAGCAGGCGCTGCAGGCGCAGCATCAGCGGCCAGGTAGCGATCACCACCATGCTCGCCCAGGCGAAGCCCAGGATAAAAGGCTGAACTATCCAGATACAGGCGACGATCATCAACAGGATAAACATCAGCGTAAAGAGCATCTGCGGCATATCCGTGGTGCGGTGCAGGTTTTTCATAAGGAACAACGACCTCAAATAATCCTTCATGGGGGGCAATCAGGCCCGGCTTAATGATGAGCTATTTTCAGGGCTTTAAACAGGGGCGGAAGAGAGGCTTTTTCCCTTTCCTGAAAAAACAGCGAGCGCGAAAAAAATGTGTTAAAACGGAACGTTCAGACAAAACAGACAACGCAAACGTTTACAACATCTGGTCTCCCAACAATGATCCCACAGATTTCTCAGGCGCCCGGCCTCGTTCAACGGGTGCTGACATTCCTCGACGCGCTAAAGGCGCAGGGTTTCACCGGCGATACCGCCACCAGCTATGCTGACCGCCTGTTAATGTCCACGGATAACAGCATCTACCAGCTACTGCCGGATGCGGTGCTCTTTCCGCGCTCTACCGCCGACGTCGCGCTGATTGCGCGCGTGGCGGGCGAGGCGCGCTTCCGCGAGCTGATTTTCACGCCGCGCGGCGGCGGAACCGGCACCAACGGGCAGTCGCTGAATCAGGGCATTGTGGTGGATATGTCACGCCATATGAACCGCATCCTGGAGATCAACCCGGAGCAGGGCTGGGTACGCGTCGAAGCGGGCGTGGTGAAGGATCAGCTTAACGCCTGGCTTAAGCCTTACGGTTTCTTCTTCTCGCCGGAGCTTTCTACCAGCAACCGCGCGACCCTGGGCGGTATGATCAATACCGATGCCTCGGGCCAGGGATCGCTGGTGTACGGTAAAACGTCCGACCATGTGCTGGGGCTGCGCGCGGTTCTGCTCGGCGGCGATATTCTCGATACCCGGCCGATGGCCACCGCGCTGGCGGAGACGCTGGCGCAGACGGCGACGCCGGAAGGGCGTATCTATCAGCAGGTGCTGACGCGATGCCGCGAGCAGCGCGACTTAATTCTGGAAAAGTTTCCAAAGCTGAACCGCTTCCTGACCGGCTACGATCTGCGTCATGTCTTTAGCGACGATATGCAGACCTTCGACCTGACGCGCATCCTGTGCGGCGCTGAGGGCACGCTGGCCTTTATCACCGAGGCGCGGCTCGACATTACGCCGATCCCGAAAGTACGCCGTCTGGTAAACATCAAATATGACTCCTTCGACTCCGCGCTGCGCAACGCGCCTTTTATGGTGGAGGCTAAGGCGCTGTCGGTGGAAACGGTGGACTCTAAAGTCCTGAATCTGGCGCGTGAGGATATCGTCTGGCATTCGGTGCGCGAGCTGATTACCGACGTGCCGGATAAAGAGATGCTCGGCCTGAACATTGTGGAGTTCGCAGGCGACGACGGCGCGCTGATCGAGCAGCAGGTAAGCGCGCTCTGTGCGCGGCTGGATTTGCTGATGGCGCAGCGTCAGGGCGGCGTAATCGGCTATCAGCTCTGTGACGATCTCGACGGCATCGAGCGCATCTATAACATGCGTAAAAAAGCGGTGGGGCTGCTGGGCAACGCCAAAGGCCGCGCCAAGCCGATCCCTTTCGTAGAGGACACCGCGGTGCCGCCGGAGAACCTCGCCGATTATATCGTCGAGTTTCGCGCGCTGCTCGACAGCCACGGCCTGAGCTACGGCATGTTCGGCCATGTTGACGCGGGCGTGCTGCATGTGCGCCCCGCGCTGGACATGTGCGATCCGCAGCAGGAAATGCTGATGAAAACCCTCTCAGATGAGGTGGTGGCGCTCACCGCGCGCTATGGCGGATTACTCTGGGGCGAACACGGCAAGGGATTCCGCGCGCAGTACAGCCCGGCGTTCTTCGGCGAAACGCTGTTCAACGAACTGCGGCGTATCAAGTCGGCGTTCGATCCCGACAACCGCATGAACCCTGGCAAAATCTGTACCCCCATCGACAGCAACGAGCCGATGATGCAGGTCGACGCGGTCAAGCGCGGCAGCTATGACCGCCAGATCCCCCTGACGGTACGCAGCGACTGGCGCGGCGCGATGGAGTGCAACGGCAACGGTCTCTGCTTCAACTTCGATGCGCGCAGCCCGATGTGTCCCTCGATGAAAATTACCCGCAACCGCATCCATTCACCGAAAGGGCGCGCCACTCTGACGCGCGAGTGGCTGCGTCTGCTGGCGGAGCAGGGGGTCGATCCGCAGCAGCTGGAGAAGCAGATACCGGAGAACAGCCTGTCGCTGCGCGCCCTGATTGGCCGCGTGCGCAACAGCTGGCACGCCAGCAAGGGCGAGTATGATTTCTCCCATGAAGTGCATGAGGCGATGTCCGGCTGCCTCGCCTGTAAAGCCTGCTCGACCCAGTGCCCGATCAAAATCGACGTACCCGATTTTCGCGCGCGCTTTTTACAGCTCTACCATACGCGCTACCTGCGGCCGGTAAGCGACCATCTGGTCGCGGCGGTGGAGAGCTATGCGCCGCTGATGGCGAAAGCGCCGAAGGCGTTTAACTTCTTCCTTAAACAGCCCTGGATGCGCGAGCTGAGCAAAAACCATATCGGCATGGTCGATCTGCCGCTGCTGTCATCGCCTTCGCTCAAGCAGGAGCTGAGCGGTCATCCGGCAATGAATATGACGCTGGAGAAACTGGAAGCGCTGAGCGCCGACCAGCGCGCCGACTATGTGCTGGTGGTGCAGGACCCCTTCACCAGCTTCTATGAGGCGCAGCTGATCGCTGATTTTA
>NZ_DJDN01000070.1:49195-91306 GCF_002431095.1 Pantoea sp. UBA5923
CTGATCGCTGATTTTATTCGCCTGATTGAGAAGCTGGGCCTGCGGCCGGTGCTGCTGCCCTTTATGCCCAACGGCAAGGCGCAGCATGTTAAAGGCTTTCTGCAGCGCTTTGCCCGCACCGCCGGAAAAACCGCTGACTTTCTTAATCGCGTGGCGAAGCTCGGTATGCCGATGGTCGGGGTCGATCCGGCGACGGTGCTCTGCTATCGCGATGAATACCGACAGACGCTCGGTGAGAAGCGCGGCGACTTTCATGTACAGCTGGTACATGAGTGGCTGCGCGACGTGGTCAGCCCGCGCGCCGTCCAGCCGGGCAGCGGCGAAAGCTGGTATCTGTTTGCGCACTGTACCGAAGTGACGGCGCTGCCAGACACGCCGAATCAGTGGCAGGCGATCTTTGCACGCTTCGGCGCGAGGCTGGAGAATATTAACGTGGGCTGCTGCGGCATGGCGGGCACCTACGGGCACGAAAGCAAAAACCTCGACAACTCGCTGGGGATTTACGGGCTGTCGTGGCATCCGCAGCTGCAGAAACTGCCGCGCCAGCGCTGCCTGGCGACCGGGTTTTCCTGCCGCAGCCAGGTCAAAAGGCTGGAAGGCAACGGCATGCGTCATCCGCTACAGGCGCTGCTGGAGTTGATGTAACAAAATTGTGCGCGACGTCACGGCGCGGCTGGATTAGAATATCCAGCCCGCGTGACGCACGAAGTCGCTCTGCAGCGCGGTGGCTTTGTCCCACTCTCCGACCAGCGCCAGCTGATGGCACAGGCGGGTGAGGGAGAGGCGCGCCAGCTGATAGGCCTGGATGCGGAACAGCCTGTCGCGCTCGCTGTTGCCCATCTCCTGCACCAGCCGATGATGCAGTTTGCCCATGGCGTGCAGATAACTTTGATCGTCTCCGTTGATCTGGCAGATTTCGGCCATATCCAGACAGGTATCGTTAAACTGACGAAGCTGATGAATGGTGCAGTCGGCCCGGTTCAGCTTTGCCTGAGCCAGATAGAAGTCAACGGTGATATCGCGAACGGAAAATTTATAATCGTCGATTTTGCGCTGTAACCAGGCGGAGACGGAAAGCGTCATGGCGCCACCTCAAGTGGTTAATGATAATAATTATCATATTCAACTGGATGAGGATTGCAATTACGCAAGGCGAAAAATTTTACGATTTACTTAGCCTGTTAATAAAATCGGCAAGAACAATCCCCGGACAGGCGATAAAGGCGTAACCTATTAATAAGAAGTTATTAATAACTAGCCGAAAAAAATTTTACGTAATTTTAACAAGTTAGGGCGACCTCTGACGCCCGCACTGCCTCGCCGCAAAGGTCTGCGAAGCAGCTATGCTTAATAAAGCACCGATTAAAAACAGCACAAGATGATTATCCCTGCAAAACAAGAGGTTGAAGTGATCGCCCAGATCCTTACCATAGGGGGATAGCCTGAAAAGGTCCGGACTTACGAGGTATCAACATGGCATCTGTAAATGCAGCAACGTTCTCTCCTGATGATTTTGTCTGGAAAGGGGTCACGCTGACTGATTCCGCGGCAAAGCAAATTCTTAACCTGGTGGCGCAAGACCCTGAAGTCAAGGGACTGCACCTTGGTGTGAAACAATCCGGCTGCGCCGGTTTCGGTTACGTCATGGATCTGGTGAAAGAGCCTGCCGATGACGATCTGCAGTTTACCCATAACGGCGCAACGCTTTACGTGCCGCTTCAGGCGATGCCGTTTATCGACGGCACCGAAGTGGATTATGTCCGCGAAGGCCTGAACCAGATTTTTAAATTCAATAACCCTAAAGCTCAGCACGCCTGCGGGTGCGGTGAAAGCTTTGGCGTCGAGTAAGTGAAATATGTCACGACACAGCGAAACATCTGACGATGTACAAATGTGGGAAGGCAAGCTCAATTACAAAGAGGGCTTCTTTACCCAGTTGCAAACCGACGAAATGGCGCACGGCATCAACGAGGATGTGGTGCGCGCGATCTCGGCTAAACGTAACGAGCCAGAGTGGATGCTGGAGTTTCGTCTTAAAGCCTTTCGCGCCTGGCTCGAAATGGAAGAGCCACACTGGCTGAAAGCGCATTACGACAAACTGGATTATCAGGATTACAGCTACTATTCGGCGCCTTCATGCGGCAACTGCGACGACAGCTGCGCTTCAGAGCCGGGCGCGCTGCAGTCATCGGGCATCGAAGAGACCAACAACTACCTGACGCAGGAAGTTGAGAAAGCCTTCGATCAGCTCGGCGTGCCGGTGCGTGAAGGGCGTGAAGTGGCGGTTGATGCGATTTTCGACTCCGTTTCCGTTGCTACTACCTACCGCGGCAAGCTGGCGGAGCAGGGCATTATTTTCTGCTCGTTCGGCGAAGCGATTCAGGAACACCCTGAGCTGGTGCAGAAATACCTGGGCACCGTGGTTCCGGCTAACGACAACTTCTTTGCGGCGCTGAACTCTGCGGTCGCCTCTGACGGCACCTTTGTCTATATCCCGAAAGGGGTGCGCTGCCCGATGGAGCTGTCGACCTACTTCCGTATCAATGCGGCGAAAACCGGTCAGTTCGAGCGCACCATTTTGATTGCGGACGAAGACAGCTACGTCAGCTATATCGAAGGTTGCTCCGCGCCGGTACGCGACAGCTATCAGCTGCACGCAGCGGTGGTGGAAGTCATCATCCATAAAAACGCGGAAGTGAAGTACTCCACCGTCCAGAACTGGTTCCCGGGCGGCGAAGGCGAAGGCGGTATCCTGAACTTCGTTACCAAGCGCGCGCTGTGCGAAGGCGAGAACAGCAAAATGTCCTGGACGCAGTCTGAGACCGGTTCCGCCATCACCTGGAAATACCCGAGCTGCATCCTGCGCGGCGATAACTCGATTGGCGAGTTCTACTCGGTCGCACTGACCAGCGGTCGCCAGCAGGCCGATACCGGCACCAAGATGATCCACATTGGTAAAAACACCAAATCGACCATCATCTCCAAGGGTATCTCCGCCGGCAAGAGCCAGAACACCTATCGTGGCCTGGTGAAAATCATGCCGACCGCGACCAACGCGCGTAACTTTACCCAGTGCGACTCGATGCTGATCGGCCCTGACTGCGGCGCGCATACCTTCCCGTATGTGGAAACCCGCAATAACACCGCTCAGCTGGAGCATGAGGCGACCACCTCGCGCATCGGCGAAGATCAGCTGTTCTACTGCCTCCAGCGCGGTATCAGCGAAGAAGATGCGATCTCAATGATCGTTAACGGCTTCTGTAAAGACGTTTTCTCTGAGCTGCCACTGGAATTCGCCGTGGAAGCACAAAAACTGTTAGCCATCAGCCTTGAGCACAGTGTGGGCTGATGCCGTCACACGCGTTGCCGGAAGCAATGTGAAGGAATAAGTATGTTAAGCATTAAAGATTTACAGGTTAGCGTTGAAGATAAAGAGATTCTGCGCGGTCTTAACCTCGAAGTGAAACCGGGCGAAGTACACGCCATTATGGGCCCGAACGGCTCAGGCAAAAGTACGCTCTCTGCAACGCTGGCTGGCCGTGAAGATTACGAAATCACCGGCGGTTCCGTGAGCTTCAAAGGCAAAGATCTGCTGGAGCTTGACCCGGAAGATCGCGCGGGCGAAGGCATCTTTATGGCGTTTCAGTATCCGGTAGAGATCCCAGGCGTCAGCAACCAGTTCTTCCTGCAGACTGCGGTCAATGCGGTGCGTAAGTATCGCGGCCAGGATGAGCTGGATCGTTTCGACTTCCAGGACTTTATCGAAGATAAAATTCATCTGCTGAAGATGCCGGAAGACCTGCTGACCCGTTCGGTCAACGTCGGCTTCTCCGGCGGCGAAAAGAAACGCAACGACATCCTGCAGATGGCGGCGCTGGAGCCGGAGCTGTGCATCCTTGATGAAACTGACTCTGGTCTTGATATCGATGCGCTGAAAATCGTAGCGGAAGGCGTTAACAGCCTGCGCGACGATAAGCGCGCCTTTATCATCGTTACCCACTACCAGCGCATTCTGGATTACATCAAGCCAGACTTCGTGCACGTGCTGTACAAAGGCAAGATCGTCAAATCTGGCGACTTTACTCTGGTGAAACAGCTGGAGGAGCAAGGCTATGGCTGGCTTACCGACGAAGAGTGATAACGCCCTGCAGCAGTGGCACCACCTGTTTGAATCGCGCGGCGAGTCACGCTCGCTGCAGGCTCAGCAGCACTGGCAGCAGCTGATGCGCGTCGGTCTGCCGACGCGTAAGCATGAAAACTGGAAATACACCGCACTGGACGGGCTGTTCGCCCACCAGTTCGTGCTGCCGCAGGCGCAGAGCCTGAGTCAGGCGCAGGTCGATGCGCTGGCGCTGCCGCTGGACGCCATCCGTCTGGTGTTTGTCGACGGCCTGTTTCAGCCGTCGCTGAGCGCGGCCGATACGGAGCTGTTTGCGATCCAGCACAGCCGCGCCGCTGAGCGTCGCCCGCTGCCTGCGCCGGTTCAGCCGGAAGTGTTCCTGCACCTGACCGAAAGCCTGGCGGAAGAGGTAACCTCGATTCGCCTGGCGCGCGGCAAGGCGGCGGCGCGTCCGCTCTACCTGCTGCATATCACCAGCGGCCAGGCGGATGCGCTTAATACTGTGCATCATCGTCACCATTTTGAGCTGGAAGAGAGCGCGCAGGCGCAGGTTATCGAGCATTACGTGACCCTGGACGGCGCGCAGCACTTTACCGGCGCGCGCTTTACCTTCGCGGTCGGCGACAATGCCCAGCTGAAACACATCAAGCTGGCGTTTGAAGAGAGCAGCAGCTACCACTTCGCCCATAACGATATCGTTATCGGACGCGATGCGCAGGTGAGCAGCACCAGCTTCCTGCTAGGTGCGGGCCTCTCTCGTCACAACACCAGCGTGCAGCTCAACGGTGAAAATACCCAGCTGTCGCTGAACAGCCTGGTACTGCCGATGAATTCGGAAGTGGCGGACACCCGCAGCTATCTGGAGCACAACAAAGGCTACTGCCTGAGCCGTCAGCTGCATAAAACAATTTCGCGCGACAAAGGCCGCGCGGTGTTTAACGGCCACATCAAAGTGGCGCAGCACGCGCTGAAAACCGATGGACAGATGACCAACAACAACCTGTTGCTCGGTCGTCTGGCGGAAGTGGACACCAAGCCGCAGCTGGAAATCTACGCTGACGACGTGAAGTGCAGCCACGGCGCGACTATCGGCCGCATTGATGATGAGCAGATGTTCTACCTGCGCTCGCGCGGTATTGCAGAGGACGCGGCGCAGCAGATGATTATTCACGCTTTCGCAGCCGAGCTGACCGAAGCGCTGGATGATGAGACGCTGCGTCAGGCGGTTCTGCAGCGTATCGCGGCGCGCTTCCCTGGAGATGCCTCATGATGAACTTCGATCTCGAACGTATCAGGGCCGACTTCCCGATCCTGAAGCGTGAGGTCAACGGTCATCCGCTGGCCTACCTTGACAGCGCGGCCAGCGCCCAGCGTCCGCTGGCGGTGATTAACGCCGAAAGTCATTTTTATCAGTACGGCTATGCGGCCGTACATCGCGGCATTCACAGCCTGAGCGCGCAGGCCACTACCGATATGGAAAACGTCCGCCTGCAGGCGGCACGTTTTCTCAATGCCTCTTCACCGGAAGAGATTGTGTTCGTTAAAGGCACCACCGAGGGCATTAACCTGGTGGCGAACAGCTGGGGCGCAAGCCAGCTGAGAGCCGGCGACAACCTGATCATTACCGAGATGGAGCACCACGCCAATATCGTGCCGTGGCAGATGGTGGCGCAGCGCACCGGCGCGGAAATCCGCGTGCTGCCGCTGAACGACAGCGGAGAGCTGGCGATCGACGCGCTGGCGGGGCTGATCGACAGCCGTACGCGGCTGCTGGCGGTGACGCACGTCTCAAACGTGCTCGGCACCGTTAACCCGGTCAAGGCGCTGGTGGCGCAGGCGAAAGCCGCTGGCCTGGTTACGCTGGTGGATGGCGCGCAGGCGGTTATGCATGGCAAAGTTGACGTGCAGGATATCGACTGCGACTTTTACGTCTTCTCCAGCCATAAAATCTACGGCCCCAACGGCGTCGGCATTCTCTACGGGCGCAAAGCGCTGCTCGACGAGATGCCGCCGTGGGAAGGCGGCGGCTCCATGATCGATCAGGTCATGCTGCCGACTGGCACCACATGGAATAAAGCGCCCTGGCGATTCGAGGCGGGTACGCCTAATACCGGCGGTATTATCGGCTTCGGCGCGGCGCTGCGCTATGTGGAAGAGATTGGGCTTGATGCGATTCAGCAGCGCGAGCAGGCGCTGATGCGCTACGCGCTCGACAAGCTCGCTTCGGTGCCGGACCTGGTAATTTATGGTCCGCAGGAGCGCGCAGGCGTGATTGCCTTCAACCTGGGCAAGCATCACGCTTACGACGTCGGCAGCTTCCTTGATCAATACGGTATCGCCATTCGTACCGGCCATCACTGCGCGATGCCGCTGATGCGCCATTTTGCCGTACCGGCTATGTGCCGCGCCTCGTTCGCCTTCTACAACAGCGAAGAAGAGGCCGATCGTCTGGCGGCTGGTTTGACCCGTATTCATCGTCTGCTGGGCGGTTGAGCAGAGTTCTGGAGTAAGTCATGGCCACGTTGCCAGATAAAGAGAAGCTGGTGCGCAACTTTAATCGTTGCGCCAACTGGGAAGAGAAGTACCTCTACATCATCGAGCTGGGCGCGAAACTTCCAGAATCATCTGAAAGCCTGCACCAGCCGGAAAACGTTATCTCCGGCTGTCAGAGCCAGGTATGGATCAAGATGACGCCTCAGAGCGACGGTACGCTCGCCTTTGAGGGTGACAGCGATGCCGCTATCGTTAAGGGCTTGATTGCAGTGGTATTTAGCCTTTACCAGAACCTGACTGCGGCGGATATCGTCGCGCTGGACGTGCGTCACTGGTTCGAAGAGCTGGCGCTGACGCAGCATCTTACCCCGTCGCGGTCGCAAGGCCTTGAGGCGATGATTCGGGCAATTCGCCATAACGCTCAAAATCTCCTCTGAGTTAAACTAGCAGACGCCAACAGGCGTCTGTTTTTTATCTGAAAGAGAAGATTGCATGAAATCAGCCTTACGTTTCGCCGGTGCGCTGCTGCTAAGCGTTGGACTTGCCGCACCTGCTTTCTCCACGGAATATCCGCTACCTCCTGCTGACAGCCGCCTTATCGGCGAAAACCAGTTAACCACCGTTCCCGACGACAAACGCCCCCTTGAAGCCATTGCTGCAAAGTACCAGATTGGGCTACTGAGCATGCTGGAGGCCAATCCCGGCACCGATCCCTGGCTACCGAAGGCCGGGACGCAGCTAGTGGTGCCGCAGCAGATGCTGCTGCCGGACACGCCGCGTGAGGGCATTGTCGTCAACCTGGCCGAGCTGCGCCTCTACTACTATCCCAAGGGAGAGGATAAGGTCATCGTCTATCCGATCGGTATCGGCCAGCTCGGTGCCGCAACGCCGGTAATGGTGACCAGCGTCAGCCAGAAAATCCCTAACCCGACCTGGACGCCGACCGTCAATATACGCAAGCGCTACGCCAAAGATGGCATTACGCTGCCGGCAGTGGTGCCTGCAGGCCCGGAAAACCCGATGGGGCTGTTTGCGCTGCGTCTGGCGCGCGGCAGTGGCAACTACCTGATCCACGGCACCAATGCGGATTTTGGTATCGGTATGCGCGTCAGTTCCGGCTGTATACGTTTACGGCCGCAGGATATCGAAGCGTTGTTTAACAGCGTGCCGAAAGGGACGCGCGTGCAGGTTATCAACCAGCCGGTAAAATTTGCCGTTGAGCCGGACGGAAAACGCTACGTTGAGGTGCATCAGCCGCTGTCGCACAGCGACAAAGACGATCCGCAAACGATGCCGATAGCGCTCAGCCCTGCGCTGAAGAAGTTTATCAAAAGCCCGCACAGCGACAGCAAGCTGATTAAAGCGGCGCTTGAACGCCGTTCCGGGATGCCTGTGCTGGTATCGAACGGAGAAGCGGTCGGAGAGGGGGCTGAGACGGCTCCAGAGCAGGCGCAGAGTATCCAGACAACATCTGTGAGCCAGGCGGCGGCTGACACGCCCTAGGCGCTAAATCAGGGCAAAAAAAATGGCGCCACATGGGCGCCATTTTTAATACCAGAACTCTTACTTACGGTAAGAGTGAGCCTGGTTGTCCAGACGCTGGTTAGCACGAGCTGCGTCATCTTTAGCAGCCTGCACGTCAGAACGGATTGCGTTCACGTCGTTGCTCAGCTGGTCAACTTTAGCGTTCAGAGTCTGAACGTCTGAAGACAGCTGGTCGATTTTAGCGTTGCTTGAGCAACCAGCCAGCAGAGTTGAACCCAGGATTACCGCGCCCAGTACCAGTTTAGTACGATTCATTATTTATACCCTCTAGATTGAGTTAATCTCCATGTAGCGTTACAAGTATTACACAAAGCTTTTTAAGTTGAGAATAAATTTTTGATGAGAAGATGCTTAAATTTGATCGTTCGCTCAAAGAAGCAGCGCTTAACCGCATATGATAAAAATATTTAGCGAAAACAGAGAGATTTAATCGGGTTAACCTTAATTTCAGAGGATATTGAATAGTTATTATCGATTGGAAATTTTTTGGTTTTGTATTAGTGACGGAATAAAAAAAGCGCCTTTAAAGGCGCTTTTAAATAAATGCTTCTCGTAATTAAATGACGTGTACTGACGCGGTATTTGTGGTACCGCTTGGTACTAATGCGCCTGACACCATTACCACAACGTCGCCTTTTTGCGCGTAGCCGCTTTCGAGCGCCACTTCTTTACCGATGCGATAGAAATCATCGGTAGAAGCTATCTCTTTAACCAGACGCGTTTCAACGCCTTTGCTGAGAATCAGCTGACGTGCCGTGGTCTCGTTGGTGGTAAGCGCCAGGATAGTCGCATCCGGGAAGTACTTACGTACGGATTTCGCCGATTTGCCGCCTTCCGTTGCTACCACGATCAGCGGCGCTTCCAGTTTCTCTGCGGTTTCCACTGCGCCGCGACAGACGGCCTCAGTGATGCGCAGCTTGCGGGAATCGTCCAGCGTATCGATACGCGATTTCATCACGCGGTCGGTGCGCTCGCAGATGGTGGCCATAATGGTCACCGACTCCAGCGGATATTTACCTTTGGCGCTTTCGCCTGACAGCATAACCGCGTCGGTGCCGTCGAGAATGGCGTTAGCCACGTCGCCCGCTTCAGCGCGGGTAGGGCGCGGGTTTTTGATCATTGAGTCGAGCATCTGGGTGGCGGTGATCACCACTTTGCGCGCCTTGTTGCACTTCTTGATCATCATCTTCTGCGCGAAAATGACCTCTTCGACCGGGATTTCAACGCCCAGATCGCCGCGCGCTACCATGATGCCGTCAGAGGCGTCGAGGATTTCGTCGAAGTTGTTCAGGCCTTCCTGGTTTTCAATCTTGGAGATGATCTGAATATGTTCGCCGCCGTGGGCTTTCAGATGCTCACGAATTTCCAGCACGTCAGAGCGTTTACGAATAAACGAGGCCGCCACGAAATCAACGCCTTGCTCGCAGCCGAAAATCAGGTCGCGTTTGTCTTTTTCAGCCAGCGCAGGCAGCTGGATAGAGACGCCCGGCAGGTTAACCCCTTTATTCTCGCCAAGGTCGCCGTTGTTCAGGACGGTACACACCACGGTGTTCTCCGTCACTTCTTTTACTTCCATGCCGATCAAACCATCATCTACCAGTACGGTATTGCCGATTTTCAGATCTTCTGTAAAACCCGCATAGGTGACGGCTACGCGCTCGCTGTTGCCGATTACGCTCTGGTCGGTGGTAAAGGTGAAGGTCTGACCCGCTTTCAGCGAAACGTCGTTACCGCCTTCCAGTTTCATGGTGCGGATTTCCGGACCCTTGGTGTCGAGCAGGATAGCGGCCTGACGACCGGTCTTCTGCATGACCGCGCGCATATTGGTGATGCGCTGACCGTGTTCGGCGTAATCGCCATGCGAGAAGTTCAGACGCATAACGTTCATGCCGGCTTCCAGCAGTTGAGTCAGCATCTCTTCAGATTCGGTTTTCGGGCCGATAGTACAAACGATCTTGGTCTTTTTCATGACAGGTTATCTGTAAGTTGTGATGGATGATAAAGGTCGGAGTTCGATGACAGCGCATCGAAATGAGAATTCTGGTTGATAGCGAAACGGACGATACAGAATAAGAATAGGTGACGAAGGCTGAGCGTGCAGGGAAGTTGTGCGGTTACGTCTGGAAACCGCCAGGAGCGTGTTGCGCAAAGAGTATAAGTTATCGCCATAGGCACGCCGCGCTGAAACCTTTCAAGTGAAACAACGCGGGATAGTATAGACGCTAAGTATCCGAAAACCAATTAAAAAGCAGAAGGGGAAACGATGGAGATCAATAAAAGGTGAAGTTGCGCAAGGGGCGGATGCTGCAAGAGAGTGGTGCGTTCTAATGGACTCGAACCATCGACCCCCACCATGTCAAGGTGGTGCTCTAACCAACTGAGCTAAGAACGCATTGAAGAAATGGTGCGTCCGAGTGGACTCGAACCACCGACCCCCACCATGTCAAGGTGGTGCTCTAACCAACTGAGCTACGGACGCACTTGGTGCGTTCTAATGGACTCGAACCATCGACCCCCACCATGTCAAGGTGGTGCTCTAACCAACTGAGCTAAGAACGCAACGGCTGTCAGGGCGACAGCGGGGACGAATATTAACGACAGGCAGCAACGCTGGCAAGGGGAAAAACGTATTTTTCCGTCTGACTGACCAGCAACTGCGCTATGCGTCGTTTTTTTAGGCGCAACGGGCCTTTACAGGCCCGTTCAGAGAGATAAGCACCTTTTCCGCGTGGGGGCGTTAGCGCGCCGCGCGGGCGAGGATCACCTGCGCAGGCAGCTGCTGCAGACGGCGGATACGCCACAGCATCATGATCGCCGCCGAGGTCAGCCCGATAATAAAGCCGCACCAGAAGCCCGCCGGGCCGAGACGCGGCACGACCCAGTCGGTCATCGCCAGCGTATAGCCGCTGGGCAGCCCCAGGATCCAGTAAGCGATAAAGGTGATAAAGAAGATCGAACGCGTATCTTTATAGCCGCGCAAAATGCCGCTGCCGATCACCTGAATCGAATCGGAGAACTGATAGATAGCCGCCAGCATCATCAGCTGCGCCGCCAGCGCCACCACTTCCGGATTGTCGTTATAGAGCAGGGCGATTTGATGTCGGAAGGTGACGGTAAACAGCGCGGTGATGGCGACCATACAGACGCCGACCGCCTGTGCGGTCCAGGCGGCGACGCGCGCCTGCTCCGCCGAACCCTGTCCCAGCCGGTAGCCGACGCGAATAGTAGTGGCCACACCCAGCGAAAGCGGCAGAACGAACATCAGCGAGCTGAAGTTAAGCGCGATCTGGTGACCGGCGACATCCACAATGCCCAGCGGCGAAACCATCAGCGCCACCACGGCGAACAGCGTCACCTCGAAAAAGAGCGCCAGCGCCACCGGTAACCCCAGCGAAAACAGCCGCTGCAGCACAGCGCGCGACGGCGGCGACCAGCGGGTTTGCATACGAATATCGCGCAAGCCGCCCATCCGGCGCACCCAGAAACGCATCACCAGGAACATCACCCAGTATACCGAGCCGGTCGCTACGCCGCAGCCGACGCCGCCCAGCGCCGGCATCCCGAAGTGGCCGTTTATAAAGATCCAGTTCAGTGGGATATTGACCAGCAGACCGATAAAACCCATCACCATACCGGGCTTGGTTTTAGAGAGGCCCTCGCACTGGTTGCGCATCACCTGGAAAAAGAGGTAGCCAGGCGCGCCCCACAGCAGGGCGTGTAGATAGCCTTCCGCCTTCAGCGCCAGCTGTTCGTCGATATCATGCATGGCGCGGATAACGTAACCGGCATTCCACAGCACCACCATAATCAGGATAGCGACGAAAAACGCCAGCCAGTAAGCCTGCCGAACCTGTTCGGCAATGCGTTCGCGGCGGCCTGAGCCGTTGAGTTGCGCAACGGTTGGCGTCAATGCAAGCAGAAGACCATGGCCGAAAAGAATGGCCGGAAGCCAGATAGAGGTGCCGACTGCGACGGCGGCCATATCCGTGGCGCTTACTGCGCCGGCCATAATGGTATCCACAAATCCCATTGCGGTCTGCGCCACCTGAGCAAGGATGACCGGAATCGCAAGGGCAAGCAATTGACGCGCTTCTGTTAAATACTTCTGCACGTTAACACCTGTTTAAAAAAGAAAGGGGAGTAATCCCGAAGAAATGCGCGGTTAGTGTAGCGGCATTAACCGAATTCACCAAGTTTTGTCACGCTGTGCGTTATATTGCGGCTGTAAAGCGGACGCGACGCGGAAATAATATCCGCGCGCTAAGCTGTGATAAGCTAGGGCAAACTTCGCAGAGGCCAAAACTATGTTTACCGGAATTGTGCAGGGCACCGCAAAGATTGTGTCCATTGAAGAAAAAGATCTGTTTCGCACCCATGTCGCGGAGCTGCCGGAAGAGCTGCTGCCGGGGCTGGCGCTGGGCGCGTCGGTGGCGCATAACGGCTGTTGTCTGACCGTCACCGCGATTGAGGGCAATCGCGTCAGTTTCGATCTGATTAAAGAAACGCTGCGCGTCACCAATTTAGGCGATCTGCAGGAAGGCGACGTCGTCAATATTGAACGCGCGGCGAAATTCAGCGATGAGATCGGTGGCCACCTGATGTCTGGCCATATTATGACCACTGCGGAAATCTGCAAAATTATTCAGTCAGAAAATAACCGCGAAGTCTGGTTTAAAATTCAAGACGCCGCGCAGATGAAATATATTCTGCATAAAGGTTTTGTCGGTATTGACGGCATTAGCCTGACCGTGGGCGAAGTGACGAAAAGCAAATTTTGCGTCTATTTAATCCCGGAAACGCTGGAGCGCACCACGCTTGGCGCTAAAAAGCTTGGCCACCGCGTCAATATCGAGATCGATCCGCACACCCAGGCGATTGTCGATACCGTCGAACGCGTGCTGGCGCAGCGCGAAGCCGCCGCGCTTAGTCAAGACGCAGAATAAGCATAAAAAAAGGCGCTCCAGGCGCCTTATTTATCTGCTCGGTTTAGCGCGCAACGCGCAAACCGCCTTCCACACCGCGGCTAAACATGACCTGCCACAGCTGAATATCGCGGGCGCGAAACGCTCCGGCGCAGGCGTTGAGGTAGTAGCTGAACATCCGTTTGAAGCGTTCGCCATACTTCTCAGCCAGCTGCGGCCATGCCTGCGTGAAACGCTCATACCAGGCCATCAGCGTGGTATCGTAATCGGCGCCGAAATTATGCCAGTCCTCAAGAATAAAGTGGGGCTCGCTGGCATCCGCGATATGCCGTACCGACGGCAGGCAGCCGTTAGGGAAAATATATTTATTAATCCAGGGATCGACATTCATATCGGTGCGGATGGCGCCGATGGTGTGGAGCAGGAAGAGGCCGTCAGGCTTCAGGTTGCGATCCACCACGTCAAAGTAGGTCGCGTAGTTTTTCGGGCCAACGTGTTCGAACATGCCGACGGAAACGATACGATCGAACTGCTGATTGAGATCGCGATAATCCTGCAGCAGGATAGTCACGTCCAGCCCTTCACAGCGCTGCTGCGCCAGCTTTTGCTGCTCGGCCGAAATAGTCACGCCATGCACAACAGCGCCGTAATGACGGGCAGCGTATGCGGCGAGACCGCCCCAGCCGCAGCCGATATCAAGCAGCGTCATACCTGGCTCAAGCTGCAGTTTGCGGCAGATCATATCCAGCTTCGCTTCCTGCGCCTGTTCCAGCGTGTCGGCTTCTTTCCAGTAGGCGCAGGAGTATTGCATATAGGGATCGAGCATCAGCGAGAACAAATCGTTCCCAAGATCGTAGTGCTCTTTGCCTACTATCCATGCGCGTTTTTTTGACTGCAGGTTGGTAAGACGCGCGGCGGCCACGCGCAGCGTATCTTTAAAGTGGTGCGGCAACTGCTTATCCAGCTTGTGCTTCAGCACGCGGTGAAAAAACATATCCAGCCGTTCGCACTCCCACCAGCCATCCATGTAAGCTTCGCCAAGACCAAGTGAGCCTTCCTGAATCACGCGCTTAAAAAAGTCAGGATGTTTAATCTGAATATCCCAGGGGCGGCTGCCGTTGATTTCGATGTCCGCTTTTTCCAGCATTTCGTGGACAATTCGATACCAGTGGTTTTCTTCAAGGCTCACTTCTTCTATACACGATGAACTCATAGCTTCTCCATCACCTGTCCGCTTTGAACCTGAGAAAAAGAATAGTCAATTTCTCAAGGGTTGTGAGAAAAGTCACGGATTGCTCCGTGCGCCTGATATCCGACGTTTAACAGAGGATTGAATCTGAAAATCATGGTCTGACGCAACGGAATGGGAAGCGCGTGCAGACACCATCCGGGCGATAAGCTTCGCCTAATAATAAAACAATTATGTTATTGATTTGTTGCAGATTTATTGACCTGACTGAGTATAAGCTCAACCAGGTCAATATTCAACGACTTATTGTTAGGCAGCTAACTATGCAGGTCGCCTTAGTGCTGATCCTGGCAGGGAGCAGCGGGGCGAACAATATCCATTCGTGCGCAGGCGCGTCGCTGCCAGACATAGCCTGCTATCGCCAGCGCAATCGTTATTACCATAATCAGCGTAGTCATTAGCAGCGGCTGTTGTAAACCTGCAGAGACCGCCAGGCTGGCAAGAAAGCAGAGGCCCAGCTGCAGCGTGTTTTGCAGCGCCGCGGCTTTGCCGGTGGCGTGCGGGAAAGGCAGCAGCGCATTTGACACCACGACAGGGTAAATCGCGCCGTTCGCCAGCGCCATGCCGCAGAAAGGCAGCAAAAGGGCGATGAGGTGATGGCTGCCGGTCAGCGCCACGCCAAACAGCGTTGCTACGCTCAGGCTGTAGATCGTCAGTAGCCAGGGGAGCAGCAGCGTGCCGGAGAAGCGGTTAAGCAGCGCGCGACAGCCAAATCCGCCCAGTAAAAAGGCGATGGTTTGCGGAATATAGCTCAGGCCGATATCCGCCGGCGTTAAGCCTGCGTCGGCGAGGATAAAGGGCGACCCGGTGAGCCAGGCGAAAAAACTGGCGGAGCAGGCGGCATAGATCAAGACGTTGCCGCTATACACCCCGGAGCGCAACAGGGCGAAAAAGCCAGGCTGATCGGCGCTCTCTTTCGCCGTCGCGCGGCGGCTGGCGGGCAGGCGTAGCGTCGCCAGCATCAGCGCGATGGCGATCAGCGTCAGCACCAGAAAAATTGAACGCCAGTGAAAATGGCTGATTAGCCAGGCGCCGAGCAGCGGCGCAAGCGCAGGCGAAAGCGCAACCAGCGGCATAATGGTGGCGAATATCTTCCTGGCGCGGGCGTTGGGATAGCGATCCACTACCAGCGCCTGCCAGCTCACCGCGGCCGCGCACACGCCAATCGCCTGCAGAAAGCGCAGCGCCAGCATAAGCGCCACATTTTCTACCCACAGCATGCCAGCGCAGCCAAGCGCGAAGAGCGCCAGCCCCATCAGCAGCACAGGCTTGCGGCCGATGCGATCGGAAAGCGGTCCCCAGAAAAGCTGACCCACGGCGAAGCCCGCCAGGAACAGACTCATACTGGCGCTGATGACGCCGGGCGACGTGGCGAAGCTCTCCTGCATCGCGCCGAAAGCGGGAAGGTACATATCCGTCGCCAGGAAACCCAGCATGCTGAGCAGGGCGAGGTAAGGCATAAATCCTTTTGATGACAGCATGGTTTTACTCATTCTCATATTTGTCAGGCAGGTTGAACGCGGCAAAGTGTAAAAGGGTGCGCCCACAACTGTGAAACGTTAATATTTGCAGAATGCTATGAAAAATTTTGAAGGGAATAATTATGTGGTCTGAACATGCGCTTGAGGTGGTGGATGCCGTTGCGCGTACCGGCAGCTTCAGCGCCGCCGCTAAGGAACTGCATCGCGTGCCTTCTGCCATCAGCTATACGGTGCGCCAGCTGGAAACCTGGCTGGCAGTACCGCTCTTCGAGCGGCAGCACCGCGACGTGGCGCTGACCGCTGCGGGCGAACATTTCGTACGCGAAGGGCGTGAGGTTATCAAAAAAATGCTCGCCACCCGCAGGCAGTGCCAGCAGCTGGCAAACGGCTGGCGCGGCCAGCTGAGCATCGCGGTTGATCGCATCGTGAAGCTGTCGCGCAGCCGTCAGCTGGTCACTGACTTCTATCGCCATTTTCCTGATATGGAGCTGCACATCAGCTATGAAGTTTTTAACGGCGTCTGGGACGCATTGGCTGACGGACGCGTAGACGTGGCTATCGGCGCAACCCAGGCGATTCCGGTCGGCGGGCGCTTCTCCTTTCGCGATATGGGCGCGCTGAACTGGCGCTGCGTCGTGGCGCGCCAGCATCCGCTTACGCAGCAGTCGCGGCTCGACGACGACGCCCTGCGCGCCTGGCCATCGCTGGTGCTGGAAGATACCTCGCGCGCGCTGCCGCGCCGCATGACCTGGACGCTCGATAATCAGCGGCGTCTGGTGGTGCCGGACTGGCAGGCTGGGCTGGCGTGCGTACTGGATGGATTATGCGTGGCGATGATGCCGGGCCATCTGGCGCGTCCGCTGCTGGACAAGGGGGAGCTGGCGGAGCTGACGCTGCCTGCGCCGTTCCCGGAAAGTCCCTGCTGCGTGAGCTGGTCGGAAGCGCACGCATCGCCGGCGCTGGGCTGGCTGCTCAGCTATCTCGGCGATGCGCAAACGCTCAATCAGGAGTGGTTAAGCGAGGATTAACGGCGGTAGTCGCGGAAAGGGCCGTCACCGACCGAGCGGCGTTCAATCAGCGTCGGATGCACCTCAATGGTCTGCGACTCTTCGCGTTTACTGGTAATGCGATCCAGCAGCATCTCCAGCGCCTTCTCGCCCAGCTGGGCTTTGGGCTGATGGACGGTAGTCAGGGCTGGCGTAAAGTAGCGCGCGTTGCGCACATTATCATAGCCGATCACCGAAATATCCTGCGGCACGCGCAGACCCATCTCGTCAGCAGCGCAAATCGCCCCCATCGCCATAATATCGCCGCCGCAGAAAATCGCCGTTGGGCGCTGTTTCTGCTGCAGGATCTGTTGCATTGCCTGATAGCCCGATTCCGGCTCAAAATCGCCCTGTACAATCCACTCGGGACGCACCACGATACCTGCTTCCTGCAGCGCTTTTAAAAAGCCTGCGTGGCGTCCGCCGCCGGTGTTGCGCTCCAGCTGACCCGGTATGGCGCCGATGTCGCGGTGTCCGCGTTCAATCAGATAGCGCCCCGCCAGATAGCCGCCCTGGAAGGCGTTATCCAGTACGGTATCGGTAAAGTCCGCGCGCGATTCGCCCCAGTCCATCACGACCATCGGGATATTGCGATTCTCTTCCAGCATCTTCAGCAGGTCATCTGGATATTCGGAACACATTACCAGTAGTCCGTCGACGCGCTTTTGCGCCATCATCGACAGATAGGCGCGCTGCTTCTGCAGGTCGTTGTGGGCGTTGCCAAGAATCAGGGTATAGCCGCGCTCAAAGCAGTGGTGCTCCACCGCTTCGATAATTTCCGCAAAGTAGGGCGCCTCGCTGGAGGTGGCAAGCAACCCCAGCGTCTTGGTGTGATTGACCTTCAGGCTTCGCGCTACGGCGCTGGGCGAATAGTGCAGCTCCTGAATCGCCTGCCAGACGGCGTTGCGCGTCTCTTCCGCAACGAAGCGCGTTTTATTGATAACGTGGGAAACGGTGGTGGTGGAAACACCCGCGCGCTTCGCGACATCTTTGATTGTTGCCATTAAAAAGAGACTCCAGAACTTATCAATAACCCGTTGATAAGCATAATGTTAAACGTTTGCGTCCGCTAAGAGACTTTTCTGTTAATTCGCTACAGTTTTTGTCGGTGAAATATTCACTGGGCGGGACAAAACAGAGGCTGTTGCGTGCGAACGGAACCGGTGTTGCGTCAGTTGCGCAACAAAGCCGGAGATTCTAACAAGGCTTGCAGGATAAAACGAGATTTTTACCGGTAACTATGGGAAAATGCCTTAAAACCATAATGATTGTGTGGATAAGGAGAAGTGATGAGCACTGATTTGAAAATGGCACTGATAACGACCGGCGCCGCGCTGCTGATGATCGTAGCCTTTAGCTTTACCGCCGTGATGCACTGATACGCAGTAATAAAAAACCGGGGAAGCCCCCGGTTTTTCTTTTCTCTCTTAGCGTATGGTTTTCGGCGTCATCATCCGGCGCGCGCCGATATAGTGACGCTGCCAGTAATCTTCTGACAGCCCGCTAATCTGAATATCTTTTCCGGTGCGCGGCGACTGAATAAATTTGCCGTTGCCGAGATAAACGCCCACGTGATCGGCCGTACCGCGACCGTTGATACGGAAAAACACCAGGTCGCCTTTCTCCAGCGATTCGCGCTTCACCGGCGCGGCGTCGCGCAGGTGGTACATTTCATTGGCGGTGCGCGGAATTCTGAATTTCACTAAATCCTTATAGGCGTACCAGACCAGGCCGCTGCAGTCGAAACCGGTATGCGGAGAGGTGCCGCCCCACTGATAAGGTTTGCCCAGCTGTCCCATCAGTTTGGTCATCGCGGTTTCGCGCGCTTTCTGGTAACGCAGGCGATGAGACTTGCTCATTTTGATGGTGGTGCCGTCATCGGCGTCCAGCAGCTGCAGCTTTGCAGTTTTGGCCGTACCCAGCTCGCGCTGATGGCCATAACGTTTGCGGGAAGATTTAAGGGATTTTTTCTGTTCGCCAGCGGAATGAGAAAGTGAAGCCGTTTCGATTTTCTTCTGTTTTTTCAGTTTAATTTTTTGCGTAGCAGAAGAAGGGCGCGATTTTTTCGAGCTGCTTTTAACCGGCCGCCGTTTGCGTCGCTCATCTTCGCGCGCGCTTTTTTTCTCCGCCTTGTGCAGGCTGGCGTTAACCGGCGTTTGCGGCGAAGCTGAAGCGATGTTCAGAAACAGCTGCGCGAAAGCTAATATGAAAAGCGTAATCAGTAATCGCATAGTCCGGTTACAGGGTTAGCGGTTACGACGACAGGCCGTAACGAGGTTAGAAAAATCTGATCGAGGATCAGCGCCGGGGCCATTCTAAGCCAGGTTTTTTTCAAAAGTTAAGCCATTTTTCTATTAAACTGTTACAGGGTTGCAACTGACTCATAAATGAGCGATTTCAGAAGCTTATAGCAGCAAACTTATTACCAGTTATGAACAGCTTAAGTTTTGATTATCGTCAGGAAAAGTCAGAGCTTTACTTAAAAACTTAACAAACATGGCGGTTTCGCCTGGTAAGCGAGAAATTGTCGTTTTCAGTAACGGGGCGAAGTCGCTACAATAAACAAACACGAAGTAAGGAATTAAGGAAGGCAATTATGAGTACTGTAGAAAAAATTCAGCGCCAGATCGCAGAAAACCCGGTCCTGCTGTATATGAAAGGCTCGCCGAAACTGCCGAGCTGCGGTTTCTCTGCGCAGGCGGTGCAGGCGCTCTCTGCCTGCGGTGAGCGTTTTGCTTACGTGGATATTCTGCAGAACCCTGATATTCGCGCCGAGCTGCCGAAATATGCCAACTGGCCGACCTTCCCGCAGCTGTGGGTTGACGGCGAACTGGTTGGCGGCTGCGACATTATCGTTGAGATGTTCCAGCGCGGCGAACTGCAGTCTCTGATCAAAGAGACGGCAGAAAAGCATAAAGAAGCGGAATAAACAAAAAGGCCGACGCAAGTCGGCCTTTTTTATCACTACTCCGACGCAGGTTCATCCTCGTCGTCCGCTGCGGCCAGCGGCAAAGGCCAGCCCCCCAGTCGTTTCCAGCGGTTCACCAGCTCGCAGAACAGCGTCGCCGTCTGTTCGGTATCGTAAAGCGCCGAGTGCGCCTGCGTGCTGTCAAAATCCATACCTGCTGCTTTACAGGCTTTCGCCAGCACCGTCTGTCCCAGTACCAGTCCGCTCAGCGCGGCGGTATCAAAGGTGGCGAACGGATGGAAAGGGTTGCGCTTCAGCCCGGCGCGTCCGGCTGCAGCCATCATAAAATTCAAATCAAAGGTCGCGTTGTGCGCCACCATAATGGCGCGATTGCAGTGATGATCCTTGATGCCTTTGCGCACCATCTTGAAGATGGCGTGCAGCGCCTCATATTCGCTGACCGCGCCGCGCAGCGGATTGCTGGGATCGATGCCGGTAAAGGCCAGCGCTTCCGGATGAAGCAGCGCGCCTTCAAAAGGCTCGACGTGAAAATGCAGCGTCTGGTCGCGGTGCAGCCAGCCCTCTTCATCCATTTTCAGCGTGGTGGCGGCGATCTCCAGCAGCGCATCGGTCTGCGCGTTAAAGCCTGCGGTCTCGACATCGATCACCACAGGATAGAAACCTCGGAAACGTTGATTCAGCGCGTTCAGGGAGTTCGTTTCAGACATCAGCATCTCATAGCAGAAATTAGGCAGCGCGCATTATGGCAAAAAAAAGGTGAGGGTGCAGCAGAAGGGAAGGCTTCAGCCTGCCGCAAACAACAGACTGAAGCGGCAAACTTAGTTGCCCAGGCCGTTACCGGCGTCTTTGTTTTCGATCAGCTCGATTTTGTAGCCGTCTGGATCTTCAACGAAAGCGATAATGGTTGAGCCGCCTTTAACCGGACCCGCTTCACGCGTTACGTTGCCGCCCGCGTTGCGAATACGGTCGCAGGTCGCCGCCACGTCATCCACGCCCAGCGCGATATGGCCGTAGGCGTTGCCGAGATCGTAGCTGTCTACGCCCCAGTTGTAGGTCAGCTCGATCACCGCGCCTTCGCTCTCTTCGGTGTAGCCCACGAATGCCAGCGTATATTTGTATTCAGTGTTTTCGCTCTGACGCAGCACGCGCATACCGAGAACGCGGGTGTAAAAGTCGATGGAGCGTTGCAGATCGCCAACGCGTAACATGGTGTGGAGTAAACGCATAACTTCCTCTTTTATTAAACGGTCATCTTCTGATGACGCAAATGCTAAGTATAGCGATGAAAATAGCAAAAAACGGCCGCTGGCGTAACCGTCGTTACGCCAGCGCTTCGCTTAGAGCGTCGGGTAGTCGGTGTAGCCTTCCGCGCCGCCGCCGTAGAAGCTCTCGGGACGCTGCGGGTTGAGCGGGGCATCCTGCTGCAGACGCGCCACCAGGTCGGGGTTGGCGATAAAGTCGCGGCCAAACGCCACGGCATCGATCAGACCGCGTGAAATAAGGTTATCCGCTTTTTCGACGGTATAGGCGCCAGCGCCGATAATCACGCCAGGGAAGATCGCGCGCACTTTTTCGCGGAAGGCATCACTGTAGGGCTTGCCGCCCGCCCAGTCCGGCTCGGAAAGGTGCAGGTAGGCGATATTGCGCTTCGCCAGCTCGCCGATATACCACAGCGCGGCTTTCTCTTCTTCAGGGCCGTTATCCAGATTCTGGAAGCTGCCTATGGGCGAAATGCGAATGCCGATGCGGTCGGCGGACCAGTTGGCAATAGTGGCATCAACCACTTCCAGCGCGAAGCGGCCGCGTTTCTCAATGCTGCCGCCATATTCGTCGGTGCGACGGTTGGAGTCGGGTGCCAGGAACTGGTGCATCAGGTAGCCGTGCGCCGAGTGCAGCTCAAGCAGATCGAAATCCGCCTCGCGCGCGTTGGCGGCCGCCTGGCCAAAGTCCGCCACAATCTGCTTAATCTCGGCAACGGTCAGCTCACGCGGCGTTGAGGTCTCTTCACGATAAACGCTGCCATCCTCCGCGCGCAGCGAGGTGCGCGTGCCGGCGGCAATAGCAGAGGGCGCGACAGGCGCTTTTCCTTCCGGCTGGACGCTGTGGTGCGAAATACGGCCGGTGTGCCACAGCTGAACGGCGCTGTGGCCACCCGCCTCGTGAATGCCTGCGTTAATCGCTTTCCAGGCGGCAATCTGCTGCTGGGTATGCAGCCCCGGCGCGCCGGCATAGCCTTTCGCCTGGAAAGAGACCTGGGTTGCCTCGGTAATAATCAGCCCGGCGCTGGCGCGCTGACGATAATATTCCCCCATCAGCGGAGTAGGAATATCGCCAGGCTCGATGCTGCGCAAACGCGTCAGCGGCGCCATAAATACGCGGTTCGGTACGGTAATCGCACCCACTTTAAGCGGGCTAAACAGCTGGGTACTTGCCATAACAACTCCTGTAGTAGACCGGTCTGCTATAAAACGGCGTTTTTAAAATCAGTGGGCTTGCAACCACTGTTCGAGAGTGCGTAATGCCAGACGCAGCGGCTCGGGCTCGCGCGATAGCTTGCTCTGCAGGCTTGCGCCCAGCCACAAAATATAGATGACTTTCGCCATCTCCTGCGGCGCATGAGGCAACACCAGCTTCTCCTGCTGCAGGGCCGCCTCCAGCGTTTGCGCATAGGCCGCGATAATACGGCTGGCGCCATGCTGCAGCGCGTCGCGCATCGGTTCAGAGAGATCGCAGACTTCGGCGGAGAGTTTTACCACCAGACAGCCAACGATATGCCCCTGTTCGCTGAACAGCCGCTCAGCCTGACGGAAGAAGGCCAGCAGGCGCTCGCGCGGCGTCTCTTTGTTATGCTGTAGCTGCGCGTTGACCTGCTGATGAAAATGAAGGAAGTAGCGCTCCAGCAACGCCACGCCAAACGCCTCTTTCGAGCGGAAGTAGTAGTAAAACGAGCCTTTCGGCACCTGCGCCAGCGTCAGCAGTTCGCTGAGTCCCATTCCGGTAAACCCCCGCTGCAGACAGAGCTGCTCGCCGGTGGCGAGCAGATGTTCACGAGTTTCATTGCGTTGCAGCGTCTTGTTCATGGCGCTTAAGGTAGTAGACCGATCGGTCGAATGCAACGCTTAGCCCGTTTTACGGCACGTTCTGATCATGTCTAGCTGCGGCTGATACTCGCTGGTCTGTACGTCAAACATACCCAGCAGCGTATGGAAAAGGTTGTCCTGCGACACCTCTGCCGCAGGTGCCTGACGGCGCAGGCAGGCCTGATCAATACCGTAGGTTTTGGCGTAATCGTCTGACATCCACAGCAGAAAAGGGATATGCGTCTGTTGAGACGGCGCAAACAGATAAGGCGCGCCGTGAAGATACATACCATGCTCACCCAGCGACTCACCGTGATCGGAAAGATAGATCAGCGCCACGTTAAAGCGGTCGCTGAGGCCTTTCAGCTTATCGATGGTGCGGCTGATCATATCGTCGCTGTAAAGCAGAGAGTTATCGTAGGTATTCATCAGCGCCTGATGATCGCAGTCCTGAATCTGGTTGCTGTCGCAGGTCGGGGTAAACTTGCGGAACTGCGGCGGATAACGGCGATAGTAGGCGGGGCCATGACTGCCCATCTGATGCAGCACGATAATGCCGTCGTTATGCAGGCTGTCGGTATAGTTATCGAGCCGGTGCAGCAATACATCATCCAGGCAGGAACCCTGCTGGCACCAGGCATCCAGTTTCCACAACGTCATATCGGTATGCGGCACACGGTCGCAGGCGCCTTTGCAGCCGCCGTCATTTTCGCGCCACAGTACGCTGATGCCCGCATGTCCCAGCACGTCCATCGCGCCATCCTGGTGGTGCGCCAGATTAGCGTCGTAATGGGCGCGCGGCATATTGGAGAACATACAGGGTACGGAGATGGCTGTTTCAGTACCGCAGGAGGTCGCCTGCGGATAGTAGATAACATTCTGCTTCTTCAGTTGTGGATTGGTCTCTCGTCCATAGCCGCCCAGCGAAAAGTTTTCCGCGCGCGCGGTCTCGCCCACGACCAGCACTACCAGCGTTTTTTTCTGCTCCGCCGCGATAGTCGGCCCCTTATGCGCATCCTGACCGATATGCACCCACTCCTGGCTGCCTTTCATCCAGCGATTGTTAACGTAGTGACCCGTACCGCTGACGATGTTGGCAGGCGTCACCATCTTGACCAATCCTTTATTGTTGCGGATCAGCGACGCGTAGTCTTTATAAAATAGTAATGCCATCAGTACGATAACGCCCAGCGATGCCGCCATTAACAGCGCACGCCACGCCAGATTCATCCACCAGGAGTCGCGGCGTTTAAAACGCACCAGGCAGATGAGGAGAGTGGGCACCACGCCCATCAGGGTAACCCAGATGACGGCATTAGGGCTGAGCAGCGCGGTGGACTCCTGCAGATCGGTTTCGAAAACGTTCTGCACCATATTGGTATCGATAATGGTGCCAAAGCTATACATAAAGTAGTTTGCCGCCGCGCTCGACAGGATCAGCACCGCCAGCAGCGGCTTACGCAAATAAGGCCAGGCGATCAGATTAAAGATCAGCAAGAACGCCGCCGTCAGCACCACCGGAAGGCTAAAGGCAAAAAAGTAATCGTGCAGCGAGGTATAAGGGATACGTTCCCAGGCGCGGAACACAAACAGTCCATTTAAAACTAACGCGAAGAACAGAGAAACAGCCAGATTAAAGGTGCTTTCGTGACAGCGTAACTTTTTCAACAGCATGAGTATCCAGTAAAAAAATAAAGAGTCGCCAGAGGAGAATAACGCCAACAACTTTATGAAGCCTTAACAAAAGGTCAACACTATGCGGGGAATTTCCAGATAAGCCAAACTAATTAGTTACATTTAGTGACCAGACCCGCTTGTGCTGCCGTAAAAGGCACAGAGAATGAGCTATCTTTACAGGAGATATTGACCGATACGGAGATGCTGTGGCGGAGCAACTTGAGTTTTTTCCTGTACCCAGTCCCTGTCGTGGCATCTGCCAGGTAGATGCGCGCGGCTACTGCATTGGCTGCCTGCGCAGCCGTGACGAGCGTTTTCACTGGATGAAATTCAGCGATGCGCAGAAGCGTGAAGTGCTGCGCCTGTGCCATCAGCGCCGTCTGCGCATGCTGCGCACGCAGAAACAGGATGAGGATCAGGAACCGCAACAGCCATCCCTGTTCTGATCGCTTTTCGTTATACTCCCTGACACTAACTGAGATAGCACACAGGGATATCACTATGCTGCAACCGCAACCCGTCTCGCCACAGGGACCCGATTTCTCTCCGCTGATCATGGGCTACTGGCGCCTGATGGAGTGGGGAATGACGCCGCAGCAGCGCGTCAGCTTTATCGAACACCATCTCTCTCTGGGCATTACCACGGTCGATCACGCCGATATCTACGGCGATTACCGCTGCGAGGCTGCATTTGGCGAGGCGCTTAAGCTGTCACCCGGCCTGCGCGACCGCCTGCAAATTGTGACCAAATGCGGTATCGCTACGCGCGCTAAGCCAGAGCATCACATCGGACACTACATTACCGACAAAGCGCATATCGTACAGAGCGCGGAGAATTCGCTACGTCACTTCGCCACCGATCGCCTGGATCTGCTGCTCATTCACCGTCCCGATCCGTTAATGAACGCCGATGCGGTCGCCGAGGCGTTTCTGATGCTGCATCAGAGCGGCAAGGTGCTGCACTTCGGCGTATCGAACTTTACCCCGTCGCAGTTTGCGCTGCTGCAGTCGCGTCTGCCCTTTACGCTGGTGACCAATCAGGTAGAGATCTCGCCCGTTCAGCAAAATGTGCTGCTGGACGGCACGCTCGACCAGTGTCAACAGCTTCGCCTGCGGCCGATGGCCTGGTCCTGCCTGGGCGGCGGCGAGCTGTTTCATGATCCGCACTACCAGCCGCTGCGCGATGAGCTGGAAAAGGTACGCCTTGAGACCGGCGCCGCCAGTCTGGCGCAGGTGGTGTACGCCTGGGTGCTGATGTTGCCCAGCCAGCCGCTGCCGATTATTGGCTCCGGCAACGCTGAGCGCGTCAGCGAAGCGGCGGCCGCGCTGCGCGTCCGGCTGGACCGGCAGCAGTGGTTCCGCATTCGCAAAGCGGCGCTGGGTTACGATGTACCCTGAAGCGTAAAACTGTGTCAAACAGGAGCAGGGATCGGAAATTGCGGCCAGGCTTATCACATCCTGTGGGAAAGATAAGAGGCAATAATGAAAAAATCGGTCTTAGCGTTGTTATTACTGGCGGGCGGCGGGCTGGCCGCCAGCGCGCAGGCGCAAGAGGTGACGCTGCATAAAGTGAGCGCCGAGGGGGCTGGTGAAGCGATCGGCTCGGTCGATATCGAGCAGACAAAGTATGGCCTGCAGCTTACGCCGAAGCTCAATGGCCTGACGCCGGGCGTACACGGCTTTCATATTCACGCTAACGGCAGCTGCGAGCCAGCCGTCTCTGAAGGCAAGAAGGTTGCGGCAGGCGCGGCGGGCGGGCATCTCGATCCGCAAAAAACCGGCAAGCACCTTGGCCCTTATGCAGAGGGACACCTCGGCGATCTGCCGGCTATTTACGTTGACGATAAGGGCAACGCCACCTATCCGGTGCTGGCGCCGCGCCTGAAATCTCTGGATGAGATCAAGGGCAAGGCGTTAATGGTGCATATTGGCGGCGATAACCATGCCGACCATCCGCAGCCGCTGGGCGGCGGCGGCGGGCGCTACGCCTGTGGGGTTATCTGAATGCTCGCCTGCTGACGGCTCCGTAAGAGAGCCGTTTAATTATCATTTAGTTTATAGCTATATTCTCCTGATAAATTACCGCCTATGATACTGATTCTGGACACTTTCATCTGGCGCGGTCAAAGGAGAAAAGGAATGAGAAGAACAGGCGTACTGCTGTTCTGTCTGCTGCTGGCGGGCTGCGATCAACCCAATGCGACCCAGCTTATGACCGAAACAGGACGTCAGCTGCAGCGCACCATTGACGTCAACCCGGCGCGCGGCGAGTGTGAAGATATTGCGAAAGGACGCGAGTGGCTGAGCCACAGCGCGCGTAAGCGGCTTGAAGAGAAGGGCTGCCAGTTTGTGTTGCGCAGCGCAACCGAGACTAACTTCGAGCAAACGGCGGTCTACCACACCAGCATGACCATGGTGTGCGGCAGCATTGTCGGCAAGAGCTTTACCGGCAGCGAAATCCGGCGTCGTTTTATCTACTCGCCGGAAGAGCGCGAGCTGGTGATTGAGCCGATGTCCCCCAACGATAAAACCCGTTTCGAGCAGCGTAAAACGCTGGCGCAGCTGCAGGCCGATTTTGAACGCCAGCAGCTGCAGTACTGTAAATAGCTATTCCGGCACCGCCTGCTTCAGCTGCGCCAGCGAACAGCGCAAGCGCCACAAAATGCCCGCCAGCGTATTCGCCTCCGTATCGCCATCCGCCACCAGCTGGCGGATCATCTCATCAAGCTTCGTCAGCGTCTGGTCGAGCGACCTGTGCCGCACGCCGCGCGCGCTCATAATGCGCTGCAAATCCTGCAGGCTCGCCTCACGCATCTGCGCCAGCGTGGCCGACGCAGGCTGCCAGTCGCGCAGATGCCAGACGATATGCGAACAGTTAAGCAGCACCACGCCCCAGCGCAGCAGCCAGACGCGCGCCTGTTCATCGCGACTGCTGCTCAGCTGGCTGATGCGATGATAGATCTGCGATTCAAAGCGGCTTTCGCTCAGACGCGGACGGCGGCGCAGCTGATCGAGAAACGCCATGCGCAGCGCGCGGATATGGCGGCGGCTGCGGCGCGCGTCGGAGCTGGGGCGCAGGATCTGGAATGCCAGCCAGGCGAGCATCACGCCGCAGACTTTGGCGATATTATCATTGAGGAAATCGGCGTAATCCCAGCTGGGCGGGTTAGTGACCGCGATAAACGATCCCATAAAAACGATAAACTGGCCCCAGAGCGCGGCGCGCTGCTTTTGCTGTAGCTTAAACAGCTGCAGCGTCAGCAATAACGGAAACAGAAACAGTAAAAACTGCCACAGCTGGGAAATCTGCACCATCAGGCCGAACTTCACCACAAAGCTGAACAGCGACAGCCAGAGCAGGGTTTTTAACAGCAGCGTTACGCTGCCGCTCGGTGAGGGCGCAGAGGAGTAAAGCACGCAGGCGATGGCGGTCAGCGTCAGCGCCGCCGCTCCGGAAGACCACTGGGTGGTAATCCAGAAGGCGCAGCCCGCGACGACCACGCAAAAGGTGCGCAGCGCGCTCCAGCCCGCCTCGGCACTGTCGCTCTCCCGCGCCAGCGAGGGCACGCGCGGCGGCTGAAAGCGGGTATCCGCATCGGCGCGGGCGAGCAGGCGGATCCAGCGGCTGACGTTCAGATACATCCAGCAGAAATAGCGTAGCCGCTGGCAAAACGCGCGCTGACGGTAATCGCCGTCGGCAGCGGGCGTCACGCTGCGCAGAATCTGCGCCAGCCGGTATTTGTTGCACTCCGCGCTGGCCAGCTCCTGCATCAGCGCGCTGATGGCGTCGTAGAGCGCCTGCGGCGCATCGGGCCAGTTAAGCAGCATGCGGCGCAGGCTGGAGAGCACGCTGGTCAGGCGCAGCTGCTGGTGCAGCACATAGTTAAGGACATTGTTCTGACGGCGAAAGCGGTAGTGGCTCCAGAACGCCTGGATGCGCAGCAGGTTCATGGTAAGGATCTGACTAATGACCGCTTCATGCGCGGCGCGCACATTCTCGACGTCGGTGGGCTGCAGCAGTAGCCCGGCGTGCTCCAGCAGGCGCGTATGCATCTTCTGCAGCGACGTAATCAGCGCCTCGCCGTCCGAGGTGCTCGGCAGCACCATCATCATAAAACCGGCGCACAAAATGCCTGAAATCACCTCGCATACGCGCGCCTGGGTCAGGGTCCAGAGATCCGTCGCGTCGGTCAGGTCAACGCTGCTGAAAACAATAATCGCGGCGGTATAGCCCGCCAGCGAAAAGGCGTAGGCCACATTATTCTGATAGTGGTTGGCGATGCCGGTACAGAATGCCAGCCAGCCGGCGATAAAAAAGGTAAACAGCCAGGGATCGTTAAGGGTATGACCGGCGATCAGCAGCGCGGCGCCCGCGCCCATCAGGCTGCCGACGATACGCCCCAGGCTTTTGCTTATCGCGCCGCCGACGGTGGGAAAGCTGATGACCGCCGCTGAGGTCATCGCCCAGTAAGGCTCATCCAGATCGAGCGCGTAGGCGATGCTGAGTGCCAGGCACATCGCGATAGCGTTACGCAGCGCGTAGCGCCACTGGTTCGCGTCTGCCTTAACCCAGGGCAGCTGATCCCATGCCAGCCATTGCAGATTCATGACGCGCTCACGGCTGTACGGAGATAGTGCAGGTGGTGCCCGCCACCAGCGGCACGTTATCCGGTATCTGGGCTAAGCGAATGCGTACCGGCACGCGCTGCGCCAGCCGCACCCAGGGCACGTTCGGTTTGATATCCGGCACCAGCCCACTGTCGCTGTCGATGCTCTGGTCATAGATAGCGCGCCCAATGCTTTCGACTTCGCCCTGCAGCCGCGCGCCATTGCTGTAGAGCACGATCTGCGCCGGCGCACCGGGACGAATATGGCGCAGCTTGGTCTCTTCGAAATAGCCCATGACGTAATAGGAATGGCTGTCGACCAGCGCGAAGAGCGGCGTGCCCGTCGTGGCGTAATCGCCAACGCGCAGCGTCAGGTTGCTGACCCAGCCGTCGGTCGGCGCGACCACGGTGGTTTGCTGCAGGTTCCAGCGCGCCTGGTCCAGCGCCGCCTGTGCCGCTTTGGCGCTGGCCGCCATCGAAGCGGCGTTGAGCTGCGCGGCGTCAAGATCTTCCGCGGAGATGACATTGCGCGGCAGGCTGGCGCGGCGGCGGGCCTCATGCTGCGCTTTGGCCAGATCGGCCTGCGCTTTCGCCAGCTGCGCCTCGGCGTTGTCCAGCGCAATCTGTAAGGGTACGGTATCCAGCGTCAGCAGCGTCTGCCCCTGATGCACAAACTGATTATCTTTCACCGCCACGGAGACGATGCGCGCCGAAACC
This sequence comes from Pantoea sp. UBA5923, assembly GCF_002431095.1. Lineage (NCBI taxonomy): Bacteria > Pseudomonadati > Pseudomonadota > Gammaproteobacteria > Enterobacterales > Erwiniaceae > Pantoea > Pantoea sp. UBA5923. The sequence goes on from NZ_DJDN01000070.1 coordinate 79,062, forward strand.
TGGGGCGTAATCTGCACCAGCTCGGCGCGGACCTTGCCGTCGCGCGTCCAGGGCGACTGCATGTAGTAGTTCCACATCCACCAGCCCGCCAGCAGGGCGGCCGCGAAGACGATCAAGGTCGAAAAGTATTTCACTGCGTTAAATTTCATGGCGAGTATCCCTGTCCCAGCAGCAAAAGCGCGGCGGCGACGCAAAGCACGAAAAGAGAGAGATCCAGCAGCGTGGGATGCCAGATATCGCCCGAGTAAATCCAGCCGCGCAGCAGCGGATGGAGAATCAACCAGAAAAAGAAGCCGAGCAGGACAGCTTTAAAGAGCGGTGGAAAAAACAGCGAAGCGCCGAACACCAGGTCAGTCAGGGGGCTGGCGGCATGAAAGGGAGAGATTGTCACGTATCGTCCTTCTGATATCACCCGGGCATCGGTCTCAAAAAGCGTAGATGAAGCGCTGCGGCTTCGCCTGGGGTTTGTAATTTGTCCTTTAAACTCGCAGAATAGTGTAAAATCTGGCTTGATAGCTAGCAAGCTAATTATAAGGAGATGAAATGGATACGCCCCTTGGAACGGATTTGTCTCGGCTGGTGCGCATCTGGCGCGCGTTGATCGATCAGCGCTTAAAGCCGCTTGAGCTTACGCAGACCCATTGGGTCACGCTGCATAATATTCATCAGCTGCCGCCAGAACAGTCGCAGATCCAGCTGGCGAAGGCCATCGGCATTGAACAACCGTCGCTGGTGCGTACGCTGGATCAACTGGAAGAGAAAGGCCTGATTACCCGCTCGACCTGCGCTAACGACCGTCGTGCAAAGCGCATCAAGCTGACGCGTCAGGCGGAACCGATTATTGAGCAGGTGGAAAGCGTTATCGACGCGACCCGCGACGATATCCTGGCCGGCATCAGCCGCGAGGAGATCAACCAGATGGTGACGCTGATTGCCCGTCTGGAAAAAAATATTCTCGAACTACAGAATCGGGAAAAATAAAAAAACCGACGCAGCGGCGTCGGTTTTTTTTTGCTGAGGCGATCAGCGTGGCGAAACGGTAATTTGGCTGCCGTTAGACGCCAGCGCCACTCGCTGGCCAACAGAGTAGCGGGTAGCCGCCTGTTTCTGCACCACCATAATGGTGTTGCCGTCATCTTTACGAATTTCCAGCTCAACGCCGTCGGTCTTATTGATTGCGCCCTGAACGCCCTGGCCCGCCAGACCGCCTGCAATAGCGCCGCCTGCGGTAGCAAGGCTACGACCGGTGCCGCCGCCGATGGTGTTGCCGAGGAAACCACCCAGCACCGCGCCGCCGATAGCGCCGATCACGTTGCTGTCATCGCCGCCCTGAATCTTAACCGGGCGAACCGACACCAGCGTGCCGTAAGAGACGCTCTGAACCTGTTTGGCCTCACTGGCACTGTAGGTATCGCCTGACAGGGTACTGTTATTTGCGCACCCGGCCAGGGTAATACCAGCCAGTGCGACCGCAACGAAACGCTTGATCATTTGTCACTCCTTTCTTAAGCAATGCGCCATGTGTATCGCGAAATCCTGCAAACAGTATAAGACACAAAGCAAATTAATCTTAGTCTGAGTAAAACATGGTGAACCCAAGCATAGACTATTGGCGATCAACAAAAATTCAACCGGGCGGTAAAAAAAGCCCTGCAATGTTACCTGTTACATAAAGTCGGTGAAAAACATCAGGTAATCGTCGAATCAGGCGTAAGAATTTGCCAGACTTAACAAAGTTGAATCGCCTAAAGGACCCGAAATGAAATCAGGACGTTATATCGGCGTTATGTCAGGCACCAGCCTGGACGGCGTTGACGTGGTGCTGGCCGCCATTGATGATAATATGGTGGCGCAACAGGCCAGCTACTGCCATCCCATGCCGGGCGAGCTGCGCCAGCAGATTCTGTCTATTTGCCAGGGCCAGACGCTGACGCTCTCGCAGCTTGGCCAGCTTGATACGCGGCTTGGCCGATTGTTTGCCGAAGCGGTGAATACGCTGATGCGCCGCGAGGCGCTGGAGCCGAGCGATATCGTCGCGATCGGCTGTCATGGCCAGACCGTCTGGCACGAGCCGCAAAGCGACGCGCCCAACACGCTGCAGATTGGCGATAATAATCAGATTGTCGCGGCGACGGGCATTACGGTGGTGGGCGATTTCCGCCGCCGTGATATGGCGCTGGGCGGTCAGGGCGCGCCGCTGGTGCCCGCGTTTCATCAGGCGCTGCTGATGGACGGGGTGGAGCGCCGCATGGTGCTCAATATTGGCGGCATCGCCAATCTTTCTCTGCTGCTGCCCGGCCAGCCGGTGCGCGGTTTCGATACGGGCCCCGGCAATATGTTGATCGATGCGTGGATCTGGCGCCATCAGGGCAAGCCTTTCGATCAGGATGCCAGCTGGGCGCGCGGCGGCAAAGTGGTGCCCGCGCTGCTGGAGCAGATGCTGCGCGATCCCTGGTTTGCGCTGCCGTCGCCGAAAAGCACCGGTCGCGAATATTTCAATCTGGGCTGGGTTGAACGCCAGCTACAGAATTTCCCGGGTCTGGCGCCGCAGGACGTGCAGGCGACCCTGACGGAACTGAGCGCCGTCTCTATCGCCCAGCAGGTACAGCTCAACGACGGCTGCGATCGGCTGCTGGTGTGCGGCGGCGGTGGCCGCAATCCGCTGCTGATGGCGCGCCTCGCCGCGCTGCTGGCCGGAACCGAAGTCACCACCACCGATGCGGCGGGCATTCGCGGCGACGATATGGAGGCGCTGGCGTTCGCCTGGCTTGCCAGCCGGACGCTCTCCGGGTTGCCGGGCAATCTGCCCGCCGTAACCGGCGCGGCCGAAAAAAGCGTGCTCGGCGCTATCTATCCGGCTAATCCGCTCTTTTGACCGTAAGGAGAATCATGATGAAACAGGGGTTAATTTTTGCCGCCGCGCTGCTGCTCTCGGGCTGCGGCCTGATGCACAAGCAGGCTGAAGCGCCGCAAACGCTGCACTATCGCTGTGGAACCTTGCCGCTGACCGTCACGCTCGACAACGCCAGCGAACAGGTCAGCTTTATTATGGATGGCCAGCCATTAACGCTGAAGCGAGCGATTTCCGCCTCAGGCGCGCGCTACAGCGACGGGAAATATGTATTCTGGAGCAAAGGCGAAACCGCCTTTATCGAGCGTGACGATAAAATCGTCGTTAACGACTGTGCGCTGCAGCCTGCCAGCCAGTCGGTTCATGTTGAGTGACCCCTATGAGCACTAATTTTACTCTGCAAGATATCGCCAGCCTGCGTCGCGAATATACGCGCGGCGGGCTGCGCCGCAAGGATCTGCCGGACCAGCCGCTGGCGCTGTTTGAAACCTGGCTGCAGCAGGCGTGCGAGGCGCAGCTGCCCGATCCCACCGCCATGACCGTGGCGACGGTGGATGAGCAGGGCCAGCCTTACCAGCGCATCGTGCTGCTCAAACACTACGATGACAACGGCCTGGTGTTTTATACCAACCTGGGCAGCCGCAAAGCGCAGCATCTTGCCGGCAATCCGCGCATTTCGCTGCACTTCCCGTGGCACTTCCTTGAGCGTCAGGTGATGGTGCTGGGCGAAGTGGAGAAACTGTCGGCGCTGGAAGTGCTGAAATATTTCCATAGCCGCCCGCGCGACAGCCAGATCGGCGCCTGGGTATCGCGTCAGTCGAGCCGTATCTCGGCGCGCGGCGTGCTGGAGGGCAAGTTCCTCGAGCTGAAGCAGAAGTTCCAGCAGGGAGAGGTGCCGCTGCCGAGTTTCTGGGGCGGATATCGCGTTAAATTTCATACCATGGAGTTCTGGCAGGGAGGCGAACATCGCCTGCATGACCGTTTCCTCTACCAGCGCGACGACAACGGCTGGAAAATCGACCGCTTAGCCCCGTAAAACAGCGTTTTTCTCCTCTCTCAGCGCTGGCACAGAAGTCGCCAGCGCTTTATGCTATAGCCCTCTTTTTTTTCCGCACTCAGCGGAGAGCTGTGTACCAGCATAGGTGCAGTCTGATCAATTTGGAGTCAGTGATGACCAGCAGTAACCTGATACAACAATTGCAGGAACGGGGCTTAATCGCCCAGGTAACGGACGAGGAAGCGTTAGCAGAGCGACTGGCGCAAGGGCCGATCTCCCTCTATTGCGGCTTCGATCCGACCGCTGACAGCTTGCATTTGGGCCATCTGGTGCCGCTGCTCTGCCTGAAACGTTTTCAGGATGCCGGACACAAGCCGGTCGCGCTGGTGGGTGGTGCCACCGGTCTGATTGGCGATCCCAGCTTTAAAGCAGCAGAACGTAAACTCAATACCAGCGAAACCGTAGGCGAGTGGGTCGAGAAGATCCGCAAGCAGGTTGCGCCTTTCCTCGATTTCGACTGCGGCGACAACAGCGCTATCGCCGCTAACAACTACGACTGGTTCGGCGGCATGAACGTGCTGACCTTCCTGCGCGATATCGGCAAACACTTCTCTGTGAATCAGATGATCAACAAAGAAGCGGTGAAACAGCGCCTGAACCGCGACGACCAGGGGATCTCCTTCACCGAGTTCTCCTACAACCTGCTGCAGGGCTACGACTTCGCCGAGCTGAACAAGCGTCACGGCGTGTCGCTGCAGATTGGCGGTTCCGATCAGTGGGGCAACATCACCTCCGGCATCGACCTGACGCGTCGCCTCCACCAGAATCAGGTCTTTGGCCTGACGGTGCCGCTGATCACCAAATCGGACGGCACCAAGTTCGGTAAAACCGAAGGCGGCGCGGTGTGGCTCGATGCGAAGAAAACCAGCCCGTATAAGTTCTACCAGTTCTGGATCAATACTGCGGACGCCGATGTCTACCGTTTCCTCAAGTTCTTCACCTTCCTGAGCCTGGAAGAGATCAACGCGCTGGAAGAAGAAGACAAAAACAGCGGCAAAGCGCCGCGCGCGCAGTATGTGCTCGCCGAGAGCGTTACGCGCCTGGTACACGGCGAAGCGGGTCTCGCCGCGGCGAAGCGTATTACCGAAAGCCTCTTCTCCGGCGCGCTGAGCGACATGACCGAAGCGGACTTCGAACAGCTGGCGCAGGATGGCATGCCGACCGTTGAGCTGGGCGCGGAAGACGATCTGCAGCAGGCGCTGGTGAATGCTGAGCTGGTGCCGTCACGCGGTCAGGCGCGCACCATGATCGGCTCCAACGCCGTCACCATCAACGGCGAGAAGCAGTCAAACGCGGAATACCGCTTTAGCGAGAGCGATAAGCTGTTTGGTCGCTACACGCTGCTGCGTCGCGGTAAAAAACACTACTGCCTGATTGTCTGGCAGTAAGCGCTTCAGGGCCGGTCTCCGGCCCTTTTTTATGGACGGCAAGGGCAAGGCAATACAGAACATAATGAAAAATATTCTCGCAATTCAGTCGCATGTGGTATTCGGCCACGCAGGCAACGCCGCCGCCGAGTTTCCGATGCGGCGCATGGGGGCCAATGTCTGGCCGCTTAACACCGTACAGTTCTCCAACCACACCCAGTATGGTCACTGGACCGGCACCGTGATGCCCGCGACGCACCTGACGGATATCGTCAAGGGCATCAGCGATATCGATCGCCTGAAAACCTGCGATGCGGTACTGAGCGGCTATCTTGGCTCCGCTGAGCAGGGCGAACAGATCCTTGAAATCGTGCGTATGGTAAAGGCCGCTAACCCCGACGCCTGGTTCTTTTGCGATCCGGTGATGGGCCATCCTGAAAAAGGGTGTATCGTGGCGCCCGGCGTGGCGGAGTATCACTGCAAATATGCCATGCCCGCCAGCGACATTATTGCGCCCAATCTGCTGGAGCTGGAGATGCTCAGCGAGCGTAGCGTGACCAGCGTAGAAGAGGCGACGGCGGCAGCGCGCGCGCTGATTGCGCAGGGGCCGCGCGTGGTGCTGGTGAAACACCTGGCGCGCGCCGGACGCCGCAGCGATCGCTTCGAGATGCTGCTGGTGACGGCGGAAGAGGCCTGGCATATCAGCCGCCCGCTGGTGGATTTCGGCGTGCGGCAACCGGTCGGCGTAGGCGATCTGACCAGCGGCCTGCTGCTGGTGAATCTGCTACACGGCAAGGATCTGAAAAGCGCTCTGGAGCATGTCACCGCCGCCGTCTACGAAGTGATGCTGACGACCCATGCCATGGGCGAATATGAACTCCAGCTGGTGGCGGCGCAGGACGCTATCGCGCAGCCGACCCAGCATTTTACCGCCGAGCCTCTGTAAGCTCGCACCGGGCCGATATCCTGTCGGCCCCGCTTGTTACGCCATCCCTTCCGCCTTCAGCGCCGCCTGCACCGCGGGCCGCTGGGAGGCGCGCTGGAACCAGGCTTCCAGCGCGGACAGCCCATCCAGCTCCAGCTTCAGGGCATGCGCCCAGCGCACCACCACATAGAGATAGGCATCCGCCACGCTAAAGCGCAGCCCCATCAGCCACTGCTTATCCTGCAGCGCCTTATCGACGTAGCGGAACTGTTGTTCCAGCCGGGCGCGCAGCAGAGGCTTATAGTCGTCAGGGGTGTCGGGTTTAAACAGCGGGGTGAAGGTTTTATGCAGCTCGCTGCTGATAAAGCTGAGCCACTCCAGCGTATGGTAGCGCGTCAGGCTGCCGACCGGCGCCAGCAGCTGGCGATCGGGCTTCAGATCCGCCAGATACTGCACAATCGCCACGCCTTCGGTCAGAACGGTGCCGTCATCCAGCTCCAGCGCCGGCACCTGACCCTTGGGGTTGATTTGCCAGTAATCTTCGCTGCATTCAGTGACTTTTTTCATCAGGTCGACATTAACCTGGGTGAAGTCTAGCCCGCACTCACGCAGCACGATATGCGGCGAAAGAGAGCAGGCGCCAGCCTTACAGAACAGTTTCATATTGGACCTCCGGGTTGCGACAGCATCATTGCAGCTTAATGCGTCGCCGCGGATTTGCCAGTGACCGCGGTCAAGCGTTCTGTCTGGTCCGAAAAAGGATAAAAAAAAAGCCGGGCGCATGGCCCGGCTGCATAGAAGCTGAATAATCAGGCCTGCGCTTTTTCCAGCTCCGCCTGCGGCGTCTGCGTCATGCGGTTCAGCAGCGGCGCCGTCAGCAGCATCAGTACGGCAATCACGCCGGTAACGATACCAATCTGCTGGAAGACGCTGCTGTAGACGCTCAGCGAGGCGACAGGGTCGGTTACGTTCTCAGGTACAGCCATCAGGCCCGCCACTTTACCGGCGATCATCGCTGCGCCAGCGGTGGTGAGGAACCAGGAACCCATAATAAAGCCCATCAGACGCTGCGGCACCAGCTGCGCGACCATCGCCAGGCCCAGCCCGGAGATCATCAGCTCGCCCACGCTCTGAAACGCATAGCTGAGGATCAGCCAGTTAACCGAGACGATACCAGCATCTGAAGCGAACTTCGCGCCCATCGGCAGCACCAGGAAGGCGGCCGAGCAGAGCACCATGCCGATAGCGAACTTAAACGGCATCGGCAGCTTGTCGCCCAGCTTGTTATAGACCGCCGCCAGCAGCGGGCTCGCCAGCATAATCCAGAAGGGATTCAGCGCCTGGAACTGTTCCGGCTCAAAGGTAATGCCCAGAATGGTGTGCCCGACGTTGCGAATCGCAAAGAAGTTGAGCGAAGTCGGCATCTGCATATAGAGCACGAAGAAGACAATCGCCTCGACCATCAGCAGGAACGCCACGATCATCTTACGGCGCGCTGCGCCATGCAGGGCAAAGGCTTCTTTCGCGAAGATCAGGATAATGCCCAGCGCAACTACGCCCAGGGTGATGCGCGCAATAGTCTGGTTATGCAGCAGCCAGGTCGCGATGGCGACCAGCACCACAACGCCGACCAGCGTCATCAGCAGCTTGCCGACGTTCAGCGGCGCGAAGTCGGGCTTAGAACCGTAGTTCTTAACCAGACCTTTGCAAAACAGGAAGTTAAGTAGGGTGATGATCAGGCCCACCACCGAAAGCGAAAACGCCACGCTCCAGCCATATTTTGCCGCCAGCCAGGGGGTCAGCATCATAGAGAACAGCGAGCCGACGTTGATTGACATATAGAACATGGTGAAGGCGCCATCGAGACGCGGATCGTCTTTCTCGTAGCAGGTCGAGAGCAGCGACGAAGGGTTAGCTTTAAACAGACCGCTGCCCACCGCGATGGTCGCCATGCCGATATAGACCATGCCGACGTGATGGCCGGAGAAGGCGACCAGCGCATAACCCAGTGCCAGCACGAGCACGCCCAGCATAATGACGCGTTTGGTGCCGAGCACCTTATCGCCCAGCCAGCCGCCGATAGCCACCAGGCCGTAGACCAGCGCGCTAAAAGAGGCGAAGAGGGTAATAGAGTCCGCTTCTGACATGCCCAGCTGTTTCACCAGGTAAACAGCCATAATGGCCTGCAGGCCGTAGAAGCCGAAACGTTCCCACAACTCAATTGAGAAGATCAGGTAGAACGCCTTCGGCTGTTTGAACGCATTGAGGCTGACGGCCTCATCAGTGTGTTTGTTTGCAGTTGACACGTGTACCTCAGTTTTTCTCGTACCCTGTTTTACGACAGGAAATAAGTCCGCGTCATGTCAGGTTTCCATGCGCGACATTGTTATTAGTAGGGAAAAGCGGCGCCTAATGTGGCTGATAACGCGCATCAGGGCAAGAATTTTTTCAGTGCTGTAAAGCCAGGGTTGCGTAAGATTTAAAACCCGAACGGCGTTTGTTAAATGGATTTTAATTTCAGTGCGGATGATTTTATCAGAATAAACATTTGTTTTTCAGCTATGGGTAACAACAATAACCATATAAGCTGCTTTTGCCTTATTTTGCAGGCCAAGGTGTCGCAGTTGGTTAATTAGCCAGTTTATTGTTTCGTATGTGATCGACTTATCAGCTAATGTGAACAACAAAGCGGCAAAAAAGCTTCGCGCTATCATAAGCCAGGCGCGAAAGTTGATCCTGCGCACACAATCACTAATTAATTCAATATGTAAAAGAAGAAAGCGTTTGCATAGCTGAAAAGGGCGTTAAAAACGCTCTGAAAATGCCAGGCGGTAGCGGTTAATCGCGCCTCGCCATGCCGTGGAACAGATGCCGGAAGGGTGAGCGAAAATTCCTTCGCAGCCAGATGAAAATTGCGATTTTTACCTTCTCGACAACAAATTATCGATCCGGTAACCTCGAAATTTCCTTTTGCAGGACGTTACCATGACAGCTTGTTTAAACCTGGCGCTGGTGGGCGATTACCGCGCCAGCGCCGTTGCGCATCAGGCCATTCCGCTGGCTATTGAGCGCGCCGCCGCGCACCTGGGCGTTTCCGCTAGCTTCAGCTGGCTTGCTACCGACCAGCCTGGCGTTTCAGAGGCGGTACGCAGCAGCGATGCCGTCTGGGTGGTGCCTGGCAGCCCTTATAAAAATGATGACGCGGTATTTGAGACCATCCGCTGGGCGCGAGAGCAGCAACACCCGTTTCTTGGCTCCTGCGGCGGTTTTCAGTATGCGGTGATTGAGTATGCCCGTAACGTGCTGGGCTGGCAGGATGCGAATCACGCCGAGACCGACGAAGGTGGGCGCATGGTGATCGCGCCGTTGAGCTGTTCGCTGGTGGAACAGCGTGGAGAAGTGAGATTCGCGCCGGGATCGCGCATTGCCGGGGCCTATGGCGCGCAGTCAAGCGATGAGGGCTACCACTGCAACTTCGGCGTTAACCCCGCCTTCAGCGAGGCGCTTGAAGGGAAAAACCTGCGCATTACTTCCTGGGACGCATCGGGCGATGTACGCGGCATCGAACTGAACGATCACCCTTTCTTTATCGCGACGCTGTTTCAGTCGGAGCGGGCCGCGCTGCAAAATAAAAATTCGCCGCTGGCTATCGCCTGGCTGCAGGCGGCACTGGCGCGCCGCTAGCTTGCTACGGGCGTTTTCGCGCCCGTTAAATCTCCGTCTTGTCCGGAAACTCGCACAGATCTTCAATCAGACAGGCACCGCAGCGCGGCTTGCGCGCAACGCAGGTATAGCGGCCATGCAAGATCAGCCAGTGATGGCAATCGACCTTGAACTCGCTGGGGACCACCTTCAGCAGCTTCGCCTCAACCTCTTCCACGTTTTTTCCCGGCGCAAAGCGGGTGCGGTTGCTGACGCGGAAAATATGGGTATCAACGGCGATGGTCGGCCAGCCAAAAGCGGTATTCAGCACCACGTTGGCCGTTTTGCGGCCTACGCCTGGCAGCGCCTCCAGCGCGGCGCGATCTTCCGGCACTTCGCCGCTGTGCTGCTCCAGCAGAATACGGCAGGTCTTGATGACGTTCTCAGCTTTGCTGTTATAGAGCCCGATGGTTTTGATATGTTCCTTCACGCCTTCCACGCCCAGTGCCAGCATGGCGGCGGGGGTATTCGCGACGGGATAGAGCCTGGCGGTTGCCTTGTTGACGCTGACGTCGGTCGCCTGCGCCGACAGCAGAACGGCGATCAGCAGCTCAAAAGGCGAGGTGAAGTTAAGTTCGGTCGTAGGGTGCGGGTTGTTATCCCGCAGCCGACGGAGAATTTCTACGCGCTTTGCCTGATTCACACTGCTTTCCCGGCATGGGCGTGCGGTTCAGCCGCCGCCGCTTCAGCGGCGCGACGCACAGCGCGCTGCTTCATCTTCTGATCGATAACGTACTTCGCCGCCAGCAGCATGCCCAGCCCGATAAAGGCGCCCGGCGGCAACATCGCCAGCAGCATCGGCGAATCGAAATGCACCACCTCGATGCGCAGCGCCTTCGCCCAGGGGCCGAGCAGCTGATCTGCGCCGTTAAACAGCGTGCCGCTGCCGATCAGCTCACGAATCGAGCCGAGCGTGACCATGGCGCAGGTCGCGCCCATGCCGATAGCGAAGCCGTCGAGCGCGGCAAGGGGAATGCTGCTTTTTGAGGCGACCGCTTCGGCGCGGCCGACCACGATGCAGTTGGTCACGATAAGCGGAATAAAGATGCCGAGCGACTCATAGAGGCCATAGGCGTAGGCGTTGATCAGCATCTGCACGCAGCTCACCACCGAGGCGATAATCATGACGTAAATTGGGATGCGGATCTCCGACGGCACCCAGCGGCGCGAAGCGGAAATAGCGCTGTTGGTAATGGTCAGCACCAGCGTAGTCGCCAGACCGAGGCCCAGCGCGTTGGTCGCCGTCGAGGTTACTGCCAGCAGCGGACAGAGCCCCAGCAGCTGCACCAGCGCCGAGTTATTTTTCCACAGGCCGCCAACCAGCAGATTTTTGGCTTCACTCATTTGCATCTCCACATTCGGGCAGCGACGAGAGCCTGCCGCTCAAAGTTTCAATCAGTAGTGCGGTGCGTCGGGTGGCGTTGACCACCGCGCGCGGAGTAATTGTCGCGCCGGTAAACTGATCAAATTCGCCGCCATCTTTCTTCACCGCAAAGGCTTTATCATCAGCGCCGTGTACAACTTTGCCATTAAAGCTGTTAATCCAGTTGGAAATACGCAGTTCGATCTTATCGCCGAGGCCAGGGGTCTCGTGGTGTTCAATAACGCGCACGCCCAGCACTTTACCGTGAAAATCAGCGCCAACCAGCATCTGTATCGCACCAGAATAGCCATCCGGCGCGGTGGTCTCAAGGGCGGCCGCAACCGGCGTATCGCCTTTACGCGCCAAATAGAGATGGTGCGGCGAGGCCGTCCCCAGCGCTGGATCGGTGACAAGGTAACATTCGCGCTGGATCTGATTATCGTACAGATCCACAGGCACCACCTGATCCAGCAGGTTTTTCTGATTCAGCGCCGTCTGGTGCGCGATAGTGGGTTTGGTGACGTAGTTCACCACGGCGGTTAAACCGGTGGTAAAGACGGCGAACAGCGCCAGGGTGACGGCGTTTTTGCGGATAGTCTCAAGCATCGATCACTCCTTGCGATGGCCGTAGACGCGCGGCTGCGTGTAGTAATCGATCAGCGGCACGCAGATATTCGCCAGCAGGACGGCAAAAGCCACGCCGTCGGGATAGCCGCCGAAGCTGCGGATTAGCCACACCAGCAGACCAATCAGCGCGCCATAGAGCAGGCGCCCGCGGTTGGTGGTGGAGGCGGTAACCGGGTCGGTGGCGATAAAAAACGCGCCGAGCATGGTCGCGCCGGAGAAAAGGTGGATCAGCGGGGTATTCAAACTTTGCGGCGAGATCAGCCAGCCCAGCGTGGCGCAAAACGCCAGCGAGAGCAGCATCGCCGCGGGAATATGCCAGCGAATCGCATTCTTCCACAGCAGGAACAGCCCGC
>NZ_DJDN01000056.1:0-209 GCF_002431095.1 Pantoea sp. UBA5923
GGAATGATATAGCCCTTTTCATTGAGTCCATGATCGACTGAAGCGGTGTAGAGCTCCACGTCCGGATGCGCCTTCTCCAGCGCGGCGATCCCTTCTGGCGCGGCAACCAGAACCAGCACCTTAATGCTGGTGCAGCCCGCTTTCTTCAGCAGATCGATAGTGGCGATCATCGAGCCGCCCGTTGCCAGCATCGGATCGACCACCAGCGC